>CAKUSI010000553.1 GCA_934678955.1 uncultured Austwickia sp.
GCTCCAGGCCCAGGTCGCGGAGGCCACGGAGCGGACCCGCGCGCAAGTTGCGGAGGCCACGGAGAAGACGCGCGCGCAGGTCGTGGAAGCGACCGGGAAGACCCGCGTCCAGGCCGACGAGGCCCTGGCGCGCGCCAAGGGCCAGGCGGCCGAGGCGAGCGCGAAGGCGGTTGAGCTGAAGGATCGGGCGCTCGGGCGCAGTGCCGGGGGGGATCGCGACGGAGACTGAGCGGCCCGCCCGCTCGCGATCCGGCCCCCGCAATGGCCTGACGACCGGCGGGCTATGCTCACGCGGGTGACCACCACCCGCGTCCTCGACTGGCCCGACCTGCCCGCACGACAGCAGCCGTCCTGGCCCGACGCGTCGGAGCTGGAGGCCGCGCGCCAGACCCTCGCCACGTTCCCGCCGCTGGTGTTCGCCGGTGAGTGCGACATCCTGCGCGGTCGGCTGGCGGAGGCCGCCGCCGGTGAGTCTTTCGTTCTCATGGGTGGGGACTGCGCCGAGACGTTCGAGGCGGCGACGGCCGACAACATCCGGGACCGTGTGAAGACGATCCTGCAGATGGCCGCGGTGCTGACGTACGGCGCGAGCACGCCCGTCATCAAGCTCGGCCGGCTCGCGGGCCAGTACGCCAAGCCGCGCAGCGCGGACACCGAGACCCGCGGCGGGGTGGAGCTGCCCTCCTACCGGGGCGACATGGTCAACGACAACGCGTTCACCCCCCAGGCGCGCCGTCCGGACCCGCAGCGGATGGTCCGGGCCTACAACGCCAGCTCGGCCACGCTGAATCTCGTCCGCGCCTTCACGCAGGGCGGCTTCGCCGACCTGCGGCACGTGCACGACTGGAACAAGGGCTTCATCGCCAACGCGGCGAACAACGCGTACGACCGCCTGGCCCACGACATCGACAAGGCGATGCGCTTCATGGCGGCCTGCGGTGCGGACTTCGAGGCGATGCGGCGCGTCGACGTCTGGGCGAGCCACGAGGCGCTGCTCATGGACTACGAGAAGCCGCTGACCCGGATCGACAGCCGCACCGGCCTGGCGTACGCCACCAGCGGGCACTTCCTCTGGGTGGGCGAGCGGACCCGGGAACTGGACGGGGCGCACGTGGACTTCCTGTCCCGGGTGCGCAACCCCGTGGGCGTGAAGCTCGGCCCGTCGGCCTCGCCGACAGATCTGCTGGCCCTGGCCGAGCGGATCGACCCGGAGCGCGAGCCTGGCCGTCTCACCGTCATCACGCGGATGGGGGCCCAGAAGGTGTCCGACGTCCTGCCCCCGCTCGTCGAGGCCGCCCGCGATGCGGGCCTGCAGCTCACGTGGATCTGTGACCCGATGCACGGCAACACCTTCGAGTCCGACAACGGCTTCAAGACCCGCCGCTTCGACGACATCGTCGAGGAGGTGCGCCGGTTCTTCGAGGTGCACCGCTCGCTCGGGACGTGGCCCGGCGGCCTACACGTCGAGCTCACCGGCAACGACGTGACGGAGTGCCTCGGCGGATCGATCGTGGACCTGCACGAGGAGGATCTGAAGAGTCGCTACGACACGGCGTGCGACCCCCGCCTGAACCATCAGCAGAGCCTGGAGCTGGCGTTCGTCGTGGCGAACATGCTCGAGGGTCGCTGAGGCGGCGGCGAGAGGCCCGTGTTCCCCGGGTCGGATCACCCGGAGCACCCGCTGCCGCCAGGACAGCGGCGCGAGCCGACCTTGCGCGTGACCCACTATGGGCGGGTGCCCCGGATCGACCTGGACCGGTGGCGGCTCACGATCCGCGGCGCGACCGCCGACGGGGCCGATCATGCGCTGTCGTGGGCCGACGTCGAGGCCATGCCCCACGTCTCGCAGGAGAGCGACCTGCACTGCGCCTCTCGGAGGAGCACGTTCGGGCTTCGGTGGGGCGGCGTGCCCGGTAGAGAACTCCTGGCCGCCGTGCCGCCGGCGCCGACGGCCCGGTGGGCGCTGGTGTCGGCGGTCTTCGGCTACAGCGCCAACATCCGGTTGGAGGATCTGGAGCGACCCGACGCGCTGCTCGCGACGGAGCTCGACGGCGCCCCGCTGGACCCGGCGCACGGGTGGCCGCTGCGCCTGGTGCTACCCCACCTG
>CAKUSI010000554.1 GCA_934678955.1 uncultured Austwickia sp.
GGGTTGCACAGGTAGGCCCGGCTCAGCTCCTCGGCCGCGCCCGCGAACTCCGAGAGCACCAGGGCGCCCTGCTCGTCGTAGCGGCACGTGACGTATTCCTTCGCGACGAGGTTCATCCCGTCCCGCAGGGGCGTGACCAGCATGACGTCGGCCGCCGAATACATGGCGGCCATCTCCGCCTGGTCGAAGCTCTGGTGCAGGTAGTGCACGGCGGGCGAGCCGAGCGCGGAGTAGTCGCCGTTGATCTGCCCCACCGTGAGCTCCACCTGGTCGCGCAGGTCCTTGTAGGCCTCGACGCGCTCGCGGCTGGGGACCGCGACCTGGACCAGGCAGACGTCGGGTGGCCCGATCACGTTGTCCTTGAGGAGTTCGTCGTACGCCTTGAGCCGGTGGCGGATGCCCTTGGTGTAGTCGAGACGGTCCACGCCCAGCATGAGGACCTTGGGGTCGCCCAGCGACTCGCGGATCTCCTTCGCCCGAGCGCGCACGGCCTCGGAGCGAGCCAGCGCGTCCAGGTGCGCGTAATCGATCGAGATCGGCAGGCCGGCAGCCCGCGCGGTGTGCACGGCGCCGTTCGGGCCCGGACCGGGGACGCGGACCGTGTCCCCCCGGGTCGGGAGCCCCGCGAGGCGGCGGCAGGCGCGCAGGAAGTTGCCCCCGTCGCTCGCGCGCTGGAACCCGAGGAAGTCGGCGCCGGCGAGACCCCGCAGGATGTCCGTGCGCCAGGGGAGCTGGGCGAACAGCTCGACCGGGGGGAACGGGATGTGGTTGAACCACCCGATCCGTACGTCGGGGCGCCGGTCGCGCAGCATGCTCGGGACCAGTTGCAGCTGGTAGTCGTGGATCCAGACGGTGGCGCCGGGCGCGGCGACGCGGGCGACCTCCTCGGCGAACCGCTCGTTCACCCGTTGGTAGACCTGCCACCAGCGGCGGTGGAACGTGGCCGGCACGATCACGTCGTGGTAGATGGGCCAGAGGGTGTCGTTGCTGAAGCCCTCGTAGTACTCGTCGATGTCCTCTTGGCTGAGCGGCACCGGCACCAGGTACATGCCGGCCTCTTCGAAGGGCTCGGGCGCCTCCCCGGCATCGCCCGCCCAGCCGACCCACGCACCCTCCCGGCCGCGCATGACCGAATCCATCGCGGTGACGAGGCCGCCGGGGCTCCGGTGCCAGGCGAATGTCCCGTCGGGCTCGGGTCGCCGGTCGACGGGGAGTCGGTTGGCCGCGACGACGAAATCGTACGTTCGCCCTGTCCCGCCGCCCTCGTGCGTGTGGCCCTCGTACGTCTGGTCCGTCATCGCCCCGCTCCTCCTCGCGCTCCGTTCGCGGCCGCGGCCGGTGCGGTGCCGATGTTTCCGACCGAGGTCGTGGCATCTGCGCGGTGGCTGCGGTGCCTTCCTCACTGTACGGGCAGGCTCGGACAACGTCCCACCGAGCGCGCCCGATCCCTGCTGCGGGGTCGGCGCGGGAACCCGGCGCGCCCGCCGAACGTCGCCTAGCCAGGGACGAATTCTTTCGTCGTACCCTGACGGGAGGCGGGGGGACGCCGCCAGGCGGGAGGCTTCTTCAGGCGATGGATACGACGGTGGAGCACTCCGGGCGCGCGGACGCGACGCGACTGGGTCCATACCGCCTCGTCTCCGAGGTCGGTCGGGGCGGCATGGGCGTCGTCCACCTGGGCGTGGACCCTTCGGGGCGCGCCGTGGCCGTGAAGGTCTTGCACCCCCACGTGGCGTCCGACCCGGCGGCCCGGGCCCGGCTCGCGCGCGAGGTGGCCCACCTCTCCCGCCTCGACCACCCGCGGGTCGCCCGGATCGTGAGCGCCGACGTCGACGGGCCGCAGCCGTATGTCGTCACCCGGTTCGTGCCCGGCCGCTCACTCGACGAGCACGTCTCCCGCGAGGGGCCCCTGCGTGGGGACGCCCTGCTCCAGTTGGCGCGGGACCTGTCCGACGCGCTGGCGGCCATCCACGGCGCGGGGCTCGTGCATCGCGACCTCAAGCCGGGCAACGTGCTGCTGCAGGACGGACGGGCGGTCGTCATCGACTTCGGGATCGCCTTCGGCGAGGCCGACGCGCGGCTGACGATGACGGGCCTGGTGATGGG
>CAKUSI010000555.1 GCA_934678955.1 uncultured Austwickia sp.
ACCACCACCCTGCGTCTGCCTCACTGACCATCTAGCGTACCAGCAACTACGGCACTTAGATTACGTTCATTCACTGAGAAAGAGGCGAGAAGCGTGGAGGTTGCTCGGAGCAGGCGGCGGGATGCGGAAGCACGGCGGCGTGTGGAGCGGGCATGCGACAATGGGGTATCTGACGAGAGGGACGATTGTGAACATGGGCATGGTCTTGGGAGACCTGGGCTCCTGCGCTTCGACGCGGGAGCCGTGCCCTGGTGATCGCCTCGTCGTGAGGTAGCCGTCCTCGTACTCCGCATCGAAGTGCTGCTGACCCCTGCACTTTCGATTCTTCAGGAGTACCCCCATGTCCACGATTCGATGGACGGAAGACGGCCACGACCGCGCGGCCCGCTGGCATTCGGAAAGCGACGCCCCCGCGCCCTCCCGCATCGTCATCGTCGGCGATGACACCACGGCGAACACGGCCTACCGCCTCGCCCGCGAGGGCGTTGGGCTGTTGTGGCGCGGCGACTACCACAACGCCCGCCAGTTGCTTCGCGCGGTGGCGCGGCGGGTGGACGGCCATGCTGCCCGGCGCAGCGGTGTCACGTCGGACTTCTTCGCGTACCGGGCGGCCAAGGCCGAGCGCGCCCGCGTGCTCAGCAGACTCATCGTGGAGCTGGATGCCGATCACGCCCTGCGGCTGCGGCGCGCCCCGGAGGTGCAGCAGGCGTGCCGGGATGCCTACGGCGAACCCGAGGGGCCGATGTGCGTTTCCCTGACCGAGCTGCACGGCGTGCTCTCCGCCCGTGGATGGCACGAGCGGGGCGTGCCGATCCCTGCCCTGGATGCGCGCATTCACCCCTGCTACGGCGTGTTCTCACCCGTGCGCGGCGAGTACATCGACCTCCTCGCTCGCGCACCGCTCCCCGCGAGAACGATGACTGCGTTCGACCTCGGCACCGGCACTGGCGTCCTCGCCGCGGTGCTCGCTCTTCGGGGGGTGCCGCAGGTCACGGCGACCGACATCAACCCACGCGCAGTGGCATGTGCGCGCGCGAACCTCGCGCGCCTCGGCTACGCCGAGCACGTCCGGGTGATCGAGACCGACCTATACCCACGAGGACGGGCCGACCTGATCGTGTGCAACCCGCCGTGGATTCCCGCACGACCGACTTCGGCGCTGGAACAAGGCATCTACGACCCCGACGCGGACATGCTGCACCGCTTGCTCGACGGCATGGCCTCGCACCTGACACCACGCGGTGAAGGCTGGCTCATCCTCTCCGACCTCGCCGAGCACCTTGGCCTTCGCACCCGAGCCGACCTCATCCACCGCATCACCGATGCGGGGCTGCGAGTGATCGGGCAGCTCGACACCGTTCCGACGCATCCCCGCGCCGACGACCGCACCGACCCCTTCCACTCCGCCCGGAGCCGCGAGACCACCACGCTCTGGCGCCTGGCAGCGGAGATCACGCCACTCGATCCGGCGACAGCACCGGAATGAGCCGCCATGAGCGATCACCTCACGACCCGCCTTCAGGAGAGCCACCGCGACTCATCATCGCAGCAGCGAACGGGGTTCTCGACGGTACAGGCGTTCACTCAGGATGCTCGCCGATTGAGTACGCCAACCGCCTATGACTGTGTCCGATTCCTGGCGGTTCGCGACGGCTCGATGATCCTCATGGGCGACTTTCCTCACCGTCCGGTAGCTGTGGGCGACGTGGTGATGATCGCCCCAAACATAGCGATCCATTGCGAGCCCGAAGGCGAAGTCACGATGACCACGCTCTACGTCGACACCGACTATCTGATTGAGCACCTGTACTGGCAGCACCTCGAACTGATCCCCGACCGCGAGGCCGCGCGCGACCTCGCCGCCAAGCTCTACCCCGACCCGGTACAGGTGCTCCGCCTGGGTGAGCGACAGGCTGAACGGCTCGGGCCGATGCTCGATGAGCTGGTGACGCGCACGGGAGACGGTCAATCGCCGCAGGTTTACTGGCTCTTCACAATCCAGGGTGTAGTTGGGGTCTGAATCCGCCGGTTTCGAGGAGGCTGCGGGCAATGTAGTTGGTGAGGTTCCGGAACCCGAGAGCGCTGCCGCG
>CAKUSI010000556.1 GCA_934678955.1 uncultured Austwickia sp.
GACCACGGCGACGGGCAGGCCGTAGGTGTGGCGGAGCCAGTGCACCCATTCGTTGAGCGCGAGCCATTCCTCTTCCGCGGCGTCGGCGGTGAGGAGGTTCCAGTTCACCGGCCCCGGAGGCCCCGCCGACTCCTCGTTCTCGGTGCCGGGGGTTTCGGTGTCGGGGTCATAGCTCTCATCGAACTCGTCCTCCGCCATCTCGTCGGGATCAGTGTTGCTCTGTTCGGGCAGTTCATCGGCCATGATGCGCGTTCACCTCCCGACTACAGCAGTGCCCGTGGATGTGCGGCGTTCGGTGTCGGGTGAGAGCGCGGCGTCCTCGAGTCCCGCATCCAGGGAATCGGCTGCTGGGGTGCGGCGGGGCCGGTCGACGGTGTAGCGAGTGCGGGCGAGGTCGTGGCCGATCTTCTTCGCAACGAACTCCTCCGCCTTGACCGGCTGACCGTTGTCGTCGCTGCGGTCGTACTGGCGCACATACCCTTCGGCGATGAACTTGTCGCCCTTCGAGAATCGCTGCTGCGCGCGCTCGGCGGTCTTCCGGAACGCGACGAGGTCATGGAACGTGGTCTCGGTCTGCGTGAACGAGCCATCGTCTTCCCGGCGGTAGTGTTCCTGTCCGATCTTCACGAACAGGCGTGCGTCGCCCTTCTCGGTGAACGACAGGTGGGGGTCGGAGGCGATGAACCCGGACAGGGACTCTTGGGTGTGGATGGCCATTGGACACTCCTGGTCGGTGACGGCGCCCCGGTCGGGGTGCTCTGTCACTCAGGTGCGCCCGCCACTCCCTGCGCACCCGTCGAGACCGGTGTGCCGGTTTGCAGCAGCTCTTCGACACGGCGGCGCTGCGACTGCAGCTCGCCTGCGTCTTTGCGTCGGGTCCATGCGCGTAGGCGCGCGATGATCGGTGGTGCGGCGCGGAGGAGGATGAGGCCGGTGCCGAATGGGAGGGTGCGGATCACGTCGGGTGGCATGATCGGCACCCTTCGGATGGAGCGTTGCGCGGTGCGGGACCCGTGGTCGCCGACGGTGGTGGAGTCGGTGATCTCGTCACGCTCCCCGATGAGCGTGGTCAGGTCTTGAAGGTCACGGGAGTTGGACGCCCCGCCGAGGATGATCTTCACAATGCTGGCGTCCCAGATCGCGCCGGCCGCGTTGTCCGACCACTTCTCCCGCGCTTGCGCGAGGGACTGCAGCACTGGCATCGTCGTGATCCCGGTCCCGCCGCCTTCCGCCATCAGCGTCGGCAAGGACGGGAGCGGCGCAAGGTTCCCGATCTCATCCAAAGCAAGCAACAGCGGTGGGTCGAGGCGTGCGGCGGGTGATCTGGCGGCGAGGCGTCGGGCGGCTTCGACGAGGTCTTCCACGAACGCCGACACCAGCGCGGCACTGTTGTTCGCCCCCGCACCCGTCGCCAGGAGATACACGGTGCCGCGCTTACGGAGGAACTCTTCGGGATCGAACCGCTCATCCGGGCCGGGGCTCACCGCGTCGAGCACCCGCGGGTCAGCGAGCGCCGCCAACGACAGCGACACGCCTTGCCAGATGGAGTCGCGGGTTCTGGGGTCTGCGTCGATCATCGCCTGCAACGAGTCCGCCCACCCCGTCGCGGCGTTCGGGTTCGCGGTGAGGATCGCGACCGCATCCGACGCTGCTGCTGGGTTGAGTGTCCACCGGAACAACTCGGCAGGTGAACGGTGATCCAACGCGGCTGCGTGAAGGAGAGCTTGGAGGGCGGTGCGGGTTTTCCCTTCCCAGAAGTCTCCTCCTTCGACACCGCCAGCGGAGAGCCCGGTGCCGGCGGCGAGGCCGGTGGCGCGGATCATCGCCGTCAACGGGTCCTCGCACCCCCGGATCGGCGACCACCGGAGCCCTGCCGGGACGCCTTCTGCGAGGTGTTGCGGGTCGAACACCGCCACTGGGCGTCCGTCGGTGCTGCGGGCGGTGAGGGTGGCAGTGAGGTTGTCAGGGCGCGTGGAAGTGGTGACGACCGCGCCGGGGGCGTCGAGGATCGCGTTGATCACCACATGCAGGCCCTTCCCCGAGCGTGGTGGCCCGATCAGCAAGATCGAGTCCTCCACAC
>CAKUSI010000557.1 GCA_934678955.1 uncultured Austwickia sp.
GGGCCTGGCGCCGCCGCCGTGGGCACCGGTGCCGGCGGCGCGGCGGTACGTCGAGGCACGCAACGCCGTGAACTCCTACATCGACGGCCTCATCGCCGAACGCCGTTCAGTGCCGGAGAGCGAGTGGCCCGAAGATCTGCTCACGCGCCTGATGCGGGCTCGCGACGAAACGGGCGAGGCGATGTCGGACGGCCTGCTGCGCGACGAGGCGGTCACCACCTTCTTCGCGGGCCACGAGACAACCGCCCGGACCATGACCGCGACCTGGTACTGCCTCGCGACGAACCCGCAGGCCGCAGCACGCCTGCACGCCGAACTCGACGAGGTGCTGGGGGCGTCGGGCGATGCGCGGCCTCCGACTCTGGACGACCTCAAGCGCCTCCCGTACACGTTGCAGGTCGTCAAGGAGGTGCTGCGGCTCTACCCGGCGGCGCCGTTCTACGTGCGCGACGCGGTACGTGACACGACCATCACCGGGCGCCCTGTACGGGCGGGCACCGCGATCATGCTCTCCCCGTACTACACACACAGGCACCCCGGCTTCTGGCCCGACCCCGAGCGTTTCGACCCCGACCGCTGGGAACCCGCCCACGAATCCGCCCGGCATCCGGCGGCATTCCACCCCTTCGCCTCCGGGGAGCGGGTCTGCATCGGTAACCACTTCTCGCTGCTCGAATCCCACATCCTGCTCGCCGTGCTCGCGCACCCAAATGGACCATGGACGGCGTGCTGGCCACGAAGAACGGCATGCCGATGCAGATCGTCTCCCGCTGACGTCCTGCCGGGCACTCCGGGCGGCGATCCGGGCGGTCGGACTCCAGGGGGACGGACTCCGGGCGGCTCCGCGGACTCGCGACCGCCTCTGAGTCCCGGCGGATTTCGGGCAGTCTCCGGACGCCCTCCCGCTGAACTCCGGACAGTCTCCCGGCAGACTCCGGGCAGAGTTCGCTCCTCCCCGCCCCCGGCGCGACCCCGGGAAGGCCGGAGTCTCCGCCCCTTGTAAGGGGTGGAGACTCCGGCTTTCGCGGGGTGTGGGGATCGAACCTCGGCCACCGCCACCTCCACCCTCCACCTACACCGAGCCGACCGGGCCGACGCCTGCTCGGCCTCCTCACCCACCGCGCGTGAGCGGACCGCCTGCCGGACGGACGAGAACGGGCATACCGAACTTGTCTAATTTTGTTGTGTACCAACCTGATTCGAGAGTTGAACGCTCCACTCTCGATGCCTGTCGAAGGCTCAGGTGAGGCCGGAGCGTGACGATGAGGTCCATATGAACATCTGCAGGTCAGCCGCTGTTGCAGGAGCCGTGCTCGCTCTCGTGCTCACCGGCGCCACTGCAGTTCCTGCAGCCGACGCCCTGACCGCTGTTCCGGCCGCTCCGGCCGCGAAGCGATACGCGAACTGCGCGGCTCTCAACAAGGTCTACCCCTCGGGCGTGGGCCTACCGAAAGCCAAAGACCGAGTAGCCAAGGGCTCCAGGCCCGTCACGACGTTCACGCGCAACGCGAAGGTCTACAACCTCAACGCGGCCAAGCTGGACCGCGACAAGGACGGCATCGCATGCGAGCGCCACGGGAAGGCCCCCGCCAAGAAGGCCACGGCGAAGGCCCGCTGAGCGGCACCCGTCCCCCCTGCCGAGCAGCCCACCCCCAATTCCGCTGAGCAGCCCACTCCCCTGCCGAGCAGCCCACCCCACCCCTGAAGGCCGGAGTTTCCGCCCTCTATAAGGGGCTGAAGCTCCGGCTTTCGCGAACCGGGGTAGCTGTTCTTCCGGTCTCGACAGCGGATTCGGTGCGAGTCCGCATTGCCATCAATAAGCGATGCGAGTCGACCGAAGCGAGGGGATCTACGGTGGACACACCCGTTCCGCCTCTCCGCAGGAGTCGACATGGCCGCCGACGATCTCACCTTCGACACTGTCCTCGAACCGTTCGGACCAGCGTGCGCCGTGATGCTGAGCGACGAACAGGTGACTCTGCTCGGAGGGGGCAAGCGGGCAGCGGTCCTCGTCACGATCGGTGACAAGACCGCGCCGCTGCGCCTGGCCGTGATGGGCGGCCAGAACTGCATCGGTC
>CAKUSI010000558.1 GCA_934678955.1 uncultured Austwickia sp.
CGCTGGATTCTCATTCTGCTCTGCATCCTCGTGGTCGCAGGCATAGCCTGGTTGATCACCCCCGCCAATGCGGACGTCACCAGAAGGGTCGGCTCCTACACGGCCACCACCACCCTGCTCGTGGGTTCGCAGCCCACGGCCGGTTCGGACGGCATGAGCCAAGGGGTCTCGTTGGGCCGCGTGTCGCTCTTCGTGACGACCGGCGAGGTTCCGAAGCGGGCGGCTCAGGCACTGAACTATCAAGGTGACCCAGCCGTCCTTGCCTCAGGTCTGGCCGTCGAACCCGTGGAAGAGGCCCAGGCCCTGAAGATTTCCACCGTGGCTTCCGACGGGCAGCGGGCCGCCGACGTCGCCAACACGTTTGCGCGCGAGACAGTGCGATATTTCGACGAGGGTCACACCGGAACGGGCAACGCCCGACTCACGGTCCTGCAGGAGGCCACCCCGATCCCCAACGAGGGTCGGGTGGGTCTTGCCCTACCGGCAGGAAAGCTCCCGCGGACGCTGATCGGAGCCCTGCTGGGTCTGCTACTCGGTTTCGGGATCGCGCTTGTCCTGGACCGGCTCGATTCCCGGCTCCGCACGCGCCAAGAGCTGCACGAGGCCCTCCGCCTCCCTGTCGTCGCCCAAGTGCCACGGCTCCGTCGATCTGACCGCCTTCCCGGCAAGTTGGCCGTGGTGGCCGAGCCGCTCGGGGAGTACGCCAACGGTTATCGCGCGGCGCGCACCGCCCTCATGCACATTCCGGGTCAGACAGTGGAAGGCGAGTGGTCAGCCAAGCGCGCGGCCGATGGTGGGGGCGCGAGCGAGTCCAAACCTGCGCGGGTCGTGCTGGTGTCGTCTGCCTTCGAATCCGAGGGCAAAACCACCAGCGTCGCCAACCTGGCCGCCAGTTTCGCTGAGACGGGCCAGAGCGTTCTCGTTCTGGACTGTGACCTGCGCTCGCCTGACACCCACAACCACTTTGACGTTCCTCAGGGTGCTGGGATCTCCGACTATCTCGTGCAGGGTGCGGGCGGCCCGATTGACGGTTTGGTTCGTCCGACCAACGTCCCGGGCGTCCACATCATGACGGCCGGCACGCGCTTGGACCATCCGGCCGCCCTGACCAGCCGACTCGGTCCTCTGCTTGCGCAGGCACGGGAGCTTGCGGACATCGTTCTTGTCGACACCGCCCCGCTCCTGGCGGCCAGCGATGTCTTCGACGTCCTGCCCCTCGTCGACACCGTCCTCCTCGTTGTGCGGAGTGGGCGGCTGACCGAGCCCGCTGGCCAGCGGGTGTCCGAGCTCCTGGGACGCTTCCAGATCCCAGTCACGGGAGCGATTCTCCTGGGAGCGCCAGCGCGCCGGTCCGAGGGTTATGGCACCAAGTATGGCTACGGCTACGGCGACGATCCGCGGAAGAAGAAGAAGAAAGCGCGAGCCGCCAAGGGCAGGAACTCTGCACCCAGCGCCAGGGCCTTGGCGCGCATGCAGGTGACGCAGGGAGCCCCGGTTGTGGAGCAAACGCCGACCCCGGTTCCCACACAGCCGCGCGGAGGCGAGCCCCCGGCTGAGCAGACAGTCCCGGGGGACGGACCGTTTCGCTCGCAGGTCAGGCCCTCGGCTCGCCCGGACGCTCAGGACTAGCAGGAGATGCGGGGGCTGAATCGGCTCCAGTGGCTGGCCATTGTCGCCGGGATCGGGTTGGTTGTTGCCTACATCCTCGGACTGTCGTGGGCGATGCGCGCTCAGTCCTACGCAACATGGGGAGGGCTCATCATCCTGCCCATCCTGCTGGCCCTCAACCTCGCCCTGATCTGGTTCGCCTCCCGTGTCGAACGGGACCCCGTCATGACGGGTCTCCTGATTGCGGGCTTGATCGCCAAGAGCGCTGGCGTGCTCGTTCGTTATGTCTCGGTCTTTTTCCTCTATGACCGAGCCGCGGACGCTGTGCGTTACAACGATTTCGCCGCTGAGTACTACTCCTTGTGGCGCTTGGGCATCGTCACCTGGGAGGAGACGGCAGGCGGTGTCGGCACCCAACTCATGGAGCTCATCACGACCGGGCTCTACACCATCGTGGGC
>CAKUSI010000559.1 GCA_934678955.1 uncultured Austwickia sp.
TGACTGCAGATACGACTGCGCGTTCAACATCATTCGCGCACTCCATCACGCGGGGGTGACAGAGTCGCCGCTCGCGCTGCTCACAGAATGCCAGCAAGTCACACCCGTGTCATTCACCTCCGCGCGCGTCGGGAGCACCCACGTCGGTCGGCGAACCGGCATGGTCGCCGACCCCGGCTTCACAGCGACGCGTAACCGAATGCGAAGGCGGCGAGCAATCGCCCTCCGGATGAACTGCTCATGGCCCTTCCCAGCTGATACGTGAACTCGACGTCTCGAAGCAGACGTCCGATGAGGTCACGAGGTTCCGATTCGAAAAGCGCCGCGGCCTCGCGGCCGGTCCGGTAAGCCCCGGCCTCCGAGACGTCGTATGCCGTGGCTTCCAGAGCCTCGACGTCGCTCCAGACCGAGTCTTCGTAAACCCCCCGCGAAGAGGCCTCGAGTAGGAGGCACAGGTCCAGGGCATCCTTGTCGCGAGCCACGTAGCGCCGGTCTCGCCATGCCAGCACCTTCAGAGCGCACTGCGCTGCAAGGGAGGCCACGGGCACTGCAAGGTCTTGCCGCAGTACCACCGACACCTTGCTCGCCGCAGCTTCGGCCAGACCCGTGACGTCGAGCCTGTGGTCGTTCTCAAACGTCACGTGTCCGTCGCGCTCCACGCCCCCGAACGGGATGACGTCGACAGGTCGTCCCTCAAGGAGGAACTGGGGTTCAGAGTGGCGAGCCTGGAGACGGGCAGTGAGGTGACGGTATCTGCCCATCGTCGAGACGGCGACGGCCACGTCCAAGTCTTTGGTGATTCGCTGAATCGGAAGATTACCGGCGTGTGACGCGAGCAGGTCACGGGCTGTGGCGCCGATGATCACGAGATCCTCGAATCCCCCGAGTTCTTGCATGACCTGCTCGATGAACTCGACTGGAACGGCGAGGGACTCAATCCTGGAGGCGTCGTAGAAGCGCATCTGTCGCCCTCATCTCGGCTGCGATCTCGGATTGGCGCGGGTCGCCCGATGCGAGCAACTCTGCATAGATGATCGGAGGCGGAGCAATCCAGCCCTCGCCCGGCAAGGACCAGAACTTCGGGCGGAGGCGCACGTTTCCCTCTTCCACTCGACGCAGTCGACCCGCGCGGATGACCTGTGTCGGCAGTTCATCGGCATAGACGACCCCCGTCAACGAGCGCAGCGGCAGGCCTGACGCCTCCGCGCCGGCTTCGCCTCCGAGGCGTGCTTCATCATCCCGGAAGGCGTCGGCATGGTTCCACCATCCGGGTTCCCCTTGGAAAGCAGCGGAGTCCCAACGGCCCGAGTCCTGGGCGGCATAGACAGAGGCCCAGCGATCAAGTAGTTCGCCCGCACGCGCGAGGCTTCCATGCTCATCGATGTAGCCCTGCGCACGTAGATCGGCAACGCTCGCCTGCGCAGCGCCGAGCGAGACCCCAGCCGCTTCTGCGAGGCGTCGCAATGTCGGAATCCCCTCGCCGGACAACATCATCACTACGACGACCACCTGAAGTCCCGCGGGCCGAAATGCGGCGGACACTGCGTATCGCCGAGCGACGCTCACCGCCGGGCGCCCTTGGACGGCCACCACGAGTCCGGGCACGTGAATCGACGCGTTGCCTGCCAGGTCCACCCAGTGCAGCCTCTCCTCGTCGAGCCTCTTGACGAGCCTCTTCGAGGTCGAGGGCAGCGCGACCAGCACCGGCAGGCCAGTATCGGCACTCGCAGCCGAAATCAGTTCCGGGGGCGGCATTCCAGGACCGTCGAAGTGAGCCAGTGCGAGCTCGCGCGTCGTATCGCCGAAGTTCAGCACGACTCGGCTTCCCTTGCGGGTGGCGATGATCCCGTGCTCAGCCAACGTCTCCAAGGCGTCTCCCGGCAGCGTGCGCCCAGCCGTAGCCCACTCGATCACGGTGTTCATGTTATATGAACATTCTGATTTCTTGAACATGGCGGGGCCGCATCGAGCCACCCGCTTGCCGCAGCGGGCGCACGTGCACTAATAACAGGAGTATGTGCCCCGCGCCGCTCGCCGACCTCGTACACCCCACGT
>CAKUSI010000560.1 GCA_934678955.1 uncultured Austwickia sp.
CCGCGGCACCTGCCAATCACGCCTCACGCGTCTTGCAGATCAAGGTACGTACTAGTCTGTACGCAATTGCTGGCTTGTCTGTTGGGCCGTGAGTCGAGGAGTGGGCACGATGGTGGAGAAGCGGCGTGGGCCGGGGCGTCCCGCGTATGACTCGAAGCAGAAACTCGTCGCGGCGGCGTGCGCGCTGCTGGCGGAGCGGGGGTTCGAGGCGACGAGCCCGCAAATGTTCCAGCAGCGCTCCGGCATCGGGCACGGAAGCATGTACCACCACTTCCCCGGAAAGGGGAAGGAAGGACTCGCACTCGATGCGATCAGTCACATGCGCGCCAGCACACTCGCGTTCCTCGACGGCAGCCCAGCACCGTCGAGCTCCGCGCCCGAGGAGGTCCGGTCCAGCATCGTGGCGGCGCTGGATCGACTGTTCGTTCGCAAGGAAGGCCACGCGCTGGCCAGGCTCCTCGCCGACCCGGTAGTCGGGGCAACCGCGTCACTGGTCACCGCGACACAGGACTGGTGTGACGACATCCGTGCCGCGATCGTCCTGAAACTCCGCGCCGACGAGCCTGGCGACGATCCGGAGATCGCCGATGCTGCCGCGCGCCTGCTCGCACCCGAGTTCGATGCGCTGGCCGAGGAGCTGTTCGCGGCCGCTCTGGGGCGCGGTTTGCTAGGGCTGCCGAAATTTGCCCTGCCGGAGACATCCGAGGCGAGGTAGTCTGGCCTCATCACAATTCCATACGTACTAGTCCGGTCTTTGATCTGCAAGAGGCGTGTCCCCTCAGATGAGGGTCGTACGGCGGGCGGTAATTCGTCTGGGCGTTCGCGTTTTGGGAAGTGCTGCGCACCTACCTGGCATGAACTCTGATGCGAGGAACCTTCGGCTGCGAGTGACGCGGCGTGATGAGCCTGACCTGTCGAAGCTGATCGAGTGGGTGCTCGGCATCGCAGAGGCCCGCCACCGCGCCTGGGTGAACGGCGATCCCGACCCCTACGGGCTGCCACCGCCCGAGGGCCTGGCGTCTGCGCGCCGCTGAGCTCTTCGTTTTGTCAGGGGTGCGCGAGAGGATCGATCTCAAGCAGCACCCCACAAGGAGGCCGACCATGAGCACGACCACCGCTCCCACCCACACCCCGGCAGGCGTCACCGACGAGCGGATGGACGACAAGCCGGTGCTGTTGGCAGTGTCCTATCTGCGTGTGTCGACGCGGGAGCAGGCCGAGCGCGGCGGCACCGAGGAAGGCTTCTCGATCCCGGCGCAGCGTGAGGCCAACGCGCGGAAGGCTGACGAGCTGGGGGCGAGGGTCGTGCGCGAGTTCGTCGACGCCGGGGAGTCCGCGCGGTCTGCTGACCGTGACGGCTTGCAGGACATGCTGGCGTTCATCGCCGCGTCGCGGGTGCGGTTCTGCATCGTGCACAAGCTCGACCGGCTCGCCCGCAATCGCGCCGACGACGTGAAGATTCACGAAGCACTGCTTGCTTCCGGGGTCACTCTCGTGTCCGCCACCGAGAGCATCGACCAGACCCCGTCGGGGATGCTCGTCCACGGCATCATGAGCAGTATTGCGGAGTTCTACTCCCGGAACCTCGCCACCGAAGTCACTAAAGGCTTGTCGCAGAAGGTCGCGCAGGGCGGCACACCGATGCGGGCACCCATCGGCTACCTCAATGTGCGCCGCACCGACGACGCGGGCCGCGAAATCAGAACCGTCGCAGTCGATGCCGAACGCGCTCCACTCATCACCTGGGCCTTCGAGACCTACGCCAAGGGCGAGACCTCCGTGACCGGGCTGCTGTGCGACCTCACCGCGCGCGGGCTGGTCACGGTGCCGACACCGAAGCGCCCCTCCAAGCCGCTGGGGAAGAACACGCTCTACAAACTGCTCACCAACCCCTACTACTCGGGGGTGATTCGCTACAAGGGTGCGTTGCATCCCGGCGCGCATGAACCCATCGTGGAACCTGCCTTGTTCGACACCGTGCAATCGCTCCTGCGGGCGCGGACGGCGAAGATGACCCGGCACGTCCAGCACGCGCACCACCTCAAAGGGCT
>CAKUSI010000561.1 GCA_934678955.1 uncultured Austwickia sp.
ATTCGAAGCCACCATGAACACGACCGTCGCACTGGCGGTGTGACTAGAACTGTCACCTATCCGTGCAGCAGTCCCGGTCCACAGCAACGGGACGGTTCGCTGCCTGCTCATGCTCCTCCCAAGCGAGGTGTTGGCAGGGGCCACTGATAGGCTGCGCGCATGCCCAGCAGCCGCGAGATCGAGCAACCTGAATCGAAATTCTCCCAGGTATTGGAGGTAGCGGCGAGGCTACCCGGCGTCCGGATCAATCGAGCGGCATATCTCCGGGCAGCCCTCAAGCGCCACTGCACTGAGGAGCAGATCGAACGAGCCATCGCAGGAAGCCCCGCCGCGGCCGGGATCCCACTCCAGATCATCACAGACGTAGCGAACACCTCTATCGCCTACGAGACGAGCAAGGCAACCGGGCTTTCCGCAGTCGCGGGGATCCCAGGCGGCTTTGCCATGATCGGCACGGTCCCTGGCGACATGGCGCAGTACCTGGGACACATGCTGCGCATCGCCCAGAAGCTCGCCTACATCTACAGTTGGCCCGATCTCTTCGCCGATGGCGGCGACGAAATCGACGAGGCAACCGAGGGGATCCTGACCCTCTTCGTCGGGGTCATGGTGGGCGTGCAGTTCGCCCAGGGCGGCGTCTCAAAAGTGTCCGCCATGATCGCCTCGCAAGTGGTCAAGAAGCTGCCGCAGCAGGCGCTCACCAAGGGCGCCATTTACCCGATCGTGAAGAAGGTCGCGGCATTCCTCGGCGTGTCAATGACGAAGAAGCTCTTCGCAAGCGGCGTCGCGAAGGTCATCCCCGTCGTCGGGGCCTTGCTCTCGGGCGGCCTCACCCTGGGCACATTCCTCCCCATGTCCAAGAAGCTGCAGAAGCATCTGGCCAGCTTGGAACTCACGAAGCCAGGACACCGAACCAACGGTCCCGACAACATCGACGGCGAGGTCATCGATATGGACGTTGTCGAGGAGTTCCCCGCTGAATACGGCGAGCAGCCAGGGCCGCCAGGGGCTGCCAGCCCCGCCGAAGAGGTCGAAGCGAACCCGCACAAGGGTCTCTGAGACCGAGCCCCATCTCTGCAACGTGCGCTGGAGCAAGCACCTCGGCCGCATCCGCGTGTCCGCTGGCCGGCTGACACTTGCGAGACCGAGACGATTGCCGCCCGAGTCACTGCCCCGATCACTCAGGTGACGGGTTGAGTGCAAGCTCCCCTTCGCTTGGGGTGCGCCAGAACTCTAGAGCGCCGCCACCTGGGCGACCTCCGCCACTTCGGAGGAGCTGACGGCGCCTCTGGCGGCAGTTCCCCCTTGCGCCACGGTGGGAGCCGGCGATCCGGCGGGCGAAATCGGCCCCGTTCCAGGCCCCGACCCGCCCGTCCCAGCGTCCGGGGGTGGGCCTCCCCACCCGCCGCCGTCGTAGCCGTTGGCCTCGGTGGGATCGTCCGGGTTGGCCGAATGGTCAGTGGCACCGTCGTAACCCGATTGGCCGCTGCCGGCCCGTACGCCGCGCCGCGAATAGTCGGGCGGGAAGTTGTTGTGGCCCACACCCATCTGGTTGGTCTGATCGGAACCCATGGCGGCGGCGGTCCCACCCACGGCGGCCATGACGCCGATGCCGGTGGAGAACGCCTGCCCGACCGGGCCCATTCCGGCCGCGAAACGGCCGATCGTGGTGGCCGCAGCTCCGTCCTCGCCAGCAGTGCGTCCGGCGTCGTCGGTGGTGGTGGCAGCGCTGCTGCCGGTCTGGCGTCCGGCGAGGACGCCGCCGACGCCGCCGGCCGCCGCCAGCCCCGCGCGCAGGGCGGAGCCGGACGTGCTGCCCGGATCAGTGAACGCGAACAACTTGTAGAGCGCCAACGGGGAGAACGACGACACGCAGATCAGCACGACGCCGACGAACGCTGTCCCGATCGACTTCAGGACGTCATCCTCCCCGCCGACCGCCACCTCGGTGGTGATCCTCACGCCGATGCCGAGCGCAAGCACCATCAGGGGCGGTGTGAGTGCGGCGGCGTGGAACCAGCGGAACGACTTCCAGAACCA
>CAKUSI010000562.1 GCA_934678955.1 uncultured Austwickia sp.
GTGCCTGCTCCATCACCGGCCCGCGGATGTCGTAACACACGTTGCTCAACTTGCGGGATTGGGTGATCTGGCGCATGGCCTCCATGATGGCACCGCCCAGTTCCGGTCCGAGACGCCGCTCCCGGCGGCGGGATGTCGGGAACGTGTCGGCGAAAACTCTTGCGAATCCGGCGGGGGCGTCGATAAGGAGGGCGGAGCGTGGCGGGCGGCGGAGGAGGGGCTGCCGCCCGTCACGCCCTTACGACGTAGACAAGCCCAGCACACCAGGAGAGCCCGGAGCGCACGTGCGCCCGGGCTCTTGTTGTTTGCGCGTCCGTGTAGGCCCCCGCTCAGGCCCTGGTCGGGCCCCGCGGTGGGCCTCGAGGGGGTAGCTTTCCACCGGGGCGAGCGAGATGAGCAGGATCGTCGCGATCCAGGTCGCTGCGCCGTCGACGCGAAGGAGCTGGCTATGGCGATCGCGCCACCGCAGGAGAAGCCGGACCAGTTGCACCGGGGTCTGAAGGCCCGGCACCTCAACATGATCGCCATCGGCGGCGCGATCGGCACCGGGCTGTTCGTCGCCTCCGGCGGGTCGATCAGCACCGCGGGTCCCGGCGGGGCGCTCCTCGCCTACGCCGCGATCGGCTTCATGGTCTACCTGCTCATGCAGAGCCTCGGGGAGATGGCCACGTACCTGCCGGTGGCCGGCTCGTTCGGCAGCTACGGCGCCCGCTTCGTCTCCCCGTCGTTCGGCTTCGCCACCGGCTGGAACTACTGGTACAACTGGGCGATCACGGTGGCCGCCGAGCTGGTGGCCGCCGCCTTGGTGATGAAGTACTGGCTCCCGGACGTGCCCGCCTGGATCTGGTCGGCGATCTTCCTGTCGATCCTCGTGGGGCTCAACGCCCTGTCCGCCCGGTCCTTCGGCGAGAGCGAGTTCTGGTTCGCCTCGATCAAGGTCATCACCGTGATCATCTTCCTGATCGTGGGCATCGCGATGATCTTCGGGATCCTCGCCGGCCCGTCCCCGGGTTTTGACAACTGGACCCTGCAGGAGGCGCCGTTCTCCGGCGGGGTCATGGGGGTGGTCGCGATCTTCATGATCGCCGGGTTCTCCTTCCAGGGCACCGAACTCATCGGGGTTGCCGCTGGCGAGGCCGAGGAGCCCGAGAAGAACGTGCCGCGCGCCATCCGGGCCGTCTTCTTCCGGATCATGCTGTTCTACATCGGGGCGATCGCGGTGATCGGTTTCCTGATCCCCTACACCCACCCCAACCTGCTGGCGAGCGACGTCACCGACATCGCGATCTCGCCGTTCACGCTCGTGTTCGAGCGCGCCGGGGTGCTCGCCGCCGCCTCCCTGATGAACGCGGTGATCCTCACGTCGATCCTCTCGGCGGGCAACTCCGGTATGTACGCCTCGACCCGGATGCTCTACTCCCTGGCCCGGGAGGGCAAGGCCCCGCGCATCTTCGCGCACACGAACCGTCGCGGCGTGCCCATCGCCGCGCTGGCGGCGACCGCTGCGGTCGGCGCGTTCTGCTTCCTCACCAGCCTGATCGGGGACGGGGGCGCGTATGTGTGGCTGGTGAACGCCTCGGGCCTGGCCGGGTTCATCACGTGGATGGGGATCGCGTGGAGCCACTACAACTTCCGGAGGGCCTACGTCATCCAGGGCCACGACGTGGCGGACCTGCCGTTCAAGGCGGCGTGGTTCCCGCTGGGGCCGATCGTGGCCCTGTTGATGTGCGCGGTGGTGATCATCGGGCAGAACTACGAGGCACTGACCGGGCACGCAGACGCGACGACCTTGCTGGCCAGCTACATCGGCCTACCCGTCTTCCTCGCGCTGTGGCTGGTCCACAAGCTGGTGACCGGCAGCCGCGGCGTCCGGCTGGAGGAGGCGGACCTGAGCCGCACCTGACGCATCGGGGCCGGCGTGACGTGGAAAGGCGCCCGGCCCGGTGCGCCGCACGAGGCGCGCCCCCGCCGGTCGTCGGCGGGGGCGCGGTGGCTGTGCGAGGCGGGCCGGTCTGCTATTGCTGGATGTAGC
>CAKUSI010000563.1 GCA_934678955.1 uncultured Austwickia sp.
CGATCCTCGGCGAGACGCGCGCCGACGACGAGCGGCTCACCCTGCCGCACCCCCGGGCGGCCGAGCGCGCGTTCGTGCTCGCGCCCTGGCTGGCCGCGGACCCCGACGGACGGCTGCCCCGCCTCACCGCGTCCAAGGACCGTACGCTCGCCGACGATGTCGGACTGCGCGTGCGCGACCTGCTCGACGAGCTGCCGGAGCCCGACCGCGAGAGCGTGCGCCCCGGGCCGGAATGGCCCGCCTTCGTGCACGAGCTGGTGATGGTGGCCCCGCGGTGAACGACGAGTCCGGCCTGCGCGGGCGCACCGTCGGCGCGTTCTTCGCGGGGGCGTTCGTGCTGGGGTTCCTCGTGCAGCGGCTCGCCGCCGACCATTTCGGCCGTCTCCCGGTCCCGTCCTGGCCGGGGCTCGCGCTGGTGGTCGCGGTCGGGGTGGGGTTGTTGATCGTCGCCTGGCCGATCCGTCGCTGGCGGGCCGGTCGGCTGAAGCGGCGCCTGGACCCGATCCGGGCGTTCCGCACGCTGCTGCTCGCCCGCGCCGCCGCGCTGTCGGGGGCCATCGTGGCGGGCGGCTACCTGGCGCTCGGGCTGGTGGTCGCCGGGGAGGGCAGCGCGAGCGGGTTCGCGCGGGGATTGGGGTGGTCGCTCGCGTACGCGGTAGGGGGCGGGCTCCTCGTCGTCGTCGGGCTGCTCGTCCAGTCCTGGTGCCGGCTCGACCCGCCCCCCGGCGACCCCGACTGGCGCGATGAGCGGCCGGACGACCAGAGATCCGGCGACAGCCGCCTGGAGCGCGTCGGCGGGCCCTCGCCCGAGCCCGCCGCGGGACGCGTGGGGCGCCATAGGCGCGGCGCGAACGTCAGAGCGGGGGAATTCCGGCAGCCGTTGGAGCGTATGGTGGGTAGCGCCCCTTGATGCCCCTGCGGGCGCGTCGACGCTTCGCCGCCCTTGCTTGTGCGCCGTGCTTCATCCACCGGGCGGCGCCCGGGCCGGGTCGCGAATCGCTCGGGCGGGGATGGCGATTGACACCTCGGTCCCCGAGACACTGGAAGAGGAATCATGGATTCGATCGTGCCGATCGTCTTGGCGCTGGCCCCGTCGATCGGGATTGGCTACCTGTTTTACAGGATCATGCGCGCCCTGCTGGAGGGTGACCGCAATGAGCGGCTTGCGCACTCCCAGTGGCTGGCCGAGCACGGCGAAGAAAGCGACGATACCATCCGGCCTGGCGCATCCCCCGCCTCTTCCGCGGGAATGGACTCCGGCGGCAGGCCCTGACGCACTTCGTCCCCGACGCACTTCGTCCCTGACGCACTTCGTCCCTGGCGCACTTCGTCCCTGGCGCGTCCTGCCCGGTCATTCCGTGAGTGCCTTTCCCCGCGCTGGGCGCGCGCACGCCGACAGCTGACGCCAGCAAGTTCATCCCACGGCTGAAGCCAGCAAAGCATCCCCACGGCTTCCCCTGGTCCGGGCTCCGCGAACGGCACCCGTGGCGCCGTGGTGCGCCTTATCGGCTCGCGCCCTTCGAGTGATCGGCTCGCGCGTCAGGGTGATCGGTCGGGCACCGCGACATTCGTACGAGAGGGTCGTCCCGTTTCGTTTGCGACCGCTCCGTGTCCGGTCTGTGAGTTGGCCTGCGTCCTTGTCTCGCGTCCTTGTTGCGAGGCTACTCGCGATTGCGCAAGAAAATCGCGCCCTGCTGGGCCGGTCGAGTGGCGAACACACCCCGTCGTGAAGTTACACTGCGAACACGTACATATTCACCCCGATGGATATACGCGATGGCCGCCTCTTTATCTTCACTGGGACGCCATCTTGCCACGAGTGGCGGCACGGGGTGAGGCAAGCGTGATAAAGGAATTATGGGAGAGAGGTAGCACACAACATGGCACAGCGCGTGCAAGTGCTGTTGGTGGACGACATCGACGGCAACGAGGCCCGAGAGACGGTGTCCTTCGGTCTTGACGGGGTCTCCTATGAGATCGACCTATCCGAGGACAACGCGTCGAAGCTGCGCAATCAATTGTCGTCGT
>CAKUSI010000564.1 GCA_934678955.1 uncultured Austwickia sp.
CACCAACTACATCGCCCGCAGCCTGCTCGAGACCGGCGGCTTCAGACCCCGACTACACCCTCAAGTGCGATGAGCCAGATACGGCCCGAAGCGCAGGCGGACCGCCTCGCGCGTCGGGTGGTGGTGGCCGTTCTTGACCCGGATCGCGTCGGCGATCTGCTGGAAGGACAGCCCGCGCCGGTAGGCCTCGCGGACCGCCTGCTTGAGGCGAGCGTCGTTGCCGGACGTGCGGGCCTGCTCGTCCAGCTGCGTGAGTCGGCGCTGGAACTGCCGCACCACGGCGCGCGGGACGTGGCGGGACTCCCGCTCCCGCAGCCACGCCTCGATGTCGTCGGCGATCCATAGGCTGCGTCGCCCCCACTTGACGTCGCTGGGCGCCGGGAGCTGGTCGCGGCTGGCCATGCTGCGGATCGTCGAGGGCGGGATCGTCCGTTTGCCGGTCGCCCGGGCCAGCGCCGAGGCGATCATGTCGGCGGTCATGTAGCCGTCCGGGGGAGTGCCGGCGTCCGGGGTCGGCTTCGAGGGGCTGCTTGCCTGCGTCACAGCTCCCCCAGATAGCTCGATGGCGGCCGTCCACCCGGTGCCCCCCGTCGAGCACCCGCCGTCGGGCACACCCTAAGCACGGCTCCGAGGGGTCACAAGGAACCACAGGAGAGCGGCGCCGGCGAGCAAAAACACCGATCCGGGGGTGCCCCGACCCGGTTCGCAGATCGAGACGCCACCCACCACCGCTGATGTGATCTGCATCATGTTTCAGGGAGAGTCGGCTCGCGCCATTAGCAGGGCTTCGTCACGGGTGTGGGTCAGTGCGTCGACTGTATATACGCCCGATCGGGCTGCGCCCCGGTTGTCGCGACAGGGTCGCCCGAGGGATCGGTGCAATTGTCTTGATCGACTGTCCAACAACGGAATTCGGATGTGGCGTCAGGCCTATGGCGTGGGCTGACATGCCGATCCGAGCCGCTCGGGCCGTCGCGGCGCCACCCCGGCCGACGAGCGCGGATCCTCACGGACGCCCCCTCTTCAGGCCTCGGCGCCGGCTGCCGATGAGCAGAACTTTTATTGACACTGGCAGCGTTCTGTGCGGAAACTTCGAGCGAAATGTTGGCCGATACGAATGGGGGCGTTCATGAGGGCCATCACCGACAGCACCGCTGTCCACGGGACACACGCGACGAGTTCGACCGTCATCACACCGGCCGGGGGGCTGACGATGACGATGCTCAAGGAGAAGGTGCGCCGGCCGTCGCGGCTGCTCGATCAGCGGGCCGCCTGCCGCGCGACGGACAGCCTTGTCGCGGCGAACGACTGGACTCCGGAGTACGAGGAGGAGCAGGTGCCCGCGCGGCTGCGCGCCGTGTGCGCCGCCTGCCCGGTGTGGCAGGACTGCCTCTCCGAGGCGCTGCGGATGAACGACATCGGCTACCGGGCCTCGATGACGACGCGGCAGCGGCGGCACTACTTCGCCGAGATCGTCGCCTCGGTCCGCCCGATGACCCACAAGGTGACGGTGCCCGCGCGGACCCGTAGCCTCGGCGACCCCGACCGGACGCCGACCCACCCCGTGGGGGACGGATCGCTCAACTCCTACCGGCGCGGCTGCCGGTGCGACGAATGTCGCGGTCACAATGCCGCGGCTCGTCGCCGCGAGCGCGCCAAGGCGTCCTGAGCCACCTCAGAGAGGACTGCTCCATGACGTCATCCGAGACGGGTGTCGACAGCCCGGCGATTCCGCCGAGCCCCTATGCCAAGGGCCTGCCCGATCGCGGGAGCGCCCAGTCGTCGGCCCGCGCGTCGACCACCATGTCCACGACCGCGTCCACGACCATGTCCACGACCGCGCGCACGACGCCGGAGGCGAGCGTGAGTGACGCGGGCTGGGAGCCGCCGGAGGAGGCGACGATGCTGCGGCGTCGGGCGCCGAGGCCACGGCAGGGCTGGCGCGCGCTGGCCTACGACCTGTCGGGCGGTCACTGGAATCCGGGCCTGTCGGAGAAGGAGCGCAAGGTCCGGGAGCGGGAGAA
>CAKUSI010000565.1 GCA_934678955.1 uncultured Austwickia sp.
TAATGCCCCGCGGCATCGGGTAGCGACACGATCGATCCTCGGTTCTTGATGGGTGCGGACGCCCCACTCTACGCACTTTCGCCGCCCGGCGACCTGGTCGCGCCCCTCGTGCGACCCGGAGTTGACGACGCTCACTGGCCGGCGTCGTTGGGCGTCCAGGAAGGCGCGTTGCGCCTGGGTGCACATCTGCATGGATGCGCAGGTCAATGTGAACACCGCGGCAGCCGGCAGATGCCGCTGCCCAGGGCCACTCATGCGCAAAGCACCTCCCCGTTGACCACCTTGCAGGTCTGATGGACGGCCATCCGCTGGATGTCGGCCGGGACGGCGTCGACGAGCCGGCGCTGCACGCCCGTGCTGAAGGCGACACGTTCACCCACGACAGGTGTCAGCCGCATGAAGCTGCGCTCGCCGAGCACCTGCCCGCTGCTCGGGTCGATCACCAGTTCCTTGTGACTGCCGAAGATGTCGTTGCGGCCGATGGCGACCCCTGTCCGGCCGTCCTCCAGCGTGACGCGCCGGTCGGTGACGGTCGTCCCGGGGATGGTCTCCAGCACCTTGTAGAGGGCGGCACGCAGATCGGCCGGCACGACGCCTGAGCGCAGCACGTCGGCCACGTAGACGAACGCCTCGTCGTCGGGATTGTTGCCATGACCCTTGGTGTCTGCGTACAACCGGGCTCGGAGCTTGGTGGTGTCCCGCGGCAGGGAGGCGAACCACGACGGCGACGGCTCGCTCCACCAGGCCGGCTTCTGCTCCGGGCTCAGGTTGGTGGTCCACGCCTCGCGTCCAGCCCAGGTCACCGGACCTGTCGCAGGAGGTCCCGCCAACTGACGGATGGTGCTGGCACCCCCTCGCACGAACCAGCTGGGCCGCTTGCCGTCAACCGCGATGTAGTCGACATGAACCGTACGCACCACGAACATCCGGTCGTCTGTGTCGGAGTACAGATTGGTTCCGATTCGCGTGATCTCCCAGTACTGCCCGGGCTTCGACGGCTGATCGGAGGCCTGGATGGCCGCCTGGCTGAGTACCTGAGCCGCCTCCGCGCTGCCCACGCTGGCGGTCACCGACTGGTAGCCGAGCCCGGCGACGATCAGACCCGCGCACGCAGCCAGCAGCAGTCGCAGGCGGGGCCGACGGCCGCGGTCGAGGTGATCAGTCTCAGGCACCTTCGCGGCGTCCAGGATCTCGCGCCGGACGGCGTCCGAGAACGGGAGGACTCCGGAGGCCGGGTCGCTGTCGCGCATGCGCTGGTCGAAATGTAGGGTCATCATCGCTCCTCAATGCTGGGGCGAGCAGCGCTCGGCCCCGGTGATGTCGGTGTCAGTAAGGAGTGCCGCCTCGTAGAGCTCCTGGGCGCGCTGCCGGGCGCGCATCAAACGGGTGCGTGCGGCACCGGGTGTGATGGCGAGGACGACCGCGATCTCCGACGGCGTGAGTTGTTCCCACACCGTGAGCCGGAGGATCTCGGCCTCGGTGCGCGGCAACTGGTCCAGGATCGCCTCGACCAGGGCGCGGGACTGGTCCTCGGCAGACGGCGTGGAGGCCGGCCGGCTGCCGTGCCGAGCGTTCGTCCGCAGCGAGGACTGCCGGCTGGTGGTGCGGACATGATGCAGGACGCCGTGACGAGCGGTCTGGAAGAGCCAGGCGAGCGGTTCGTCCGGCACGTCGTCGCGGCGCCGCCAGGCGGTGGCGAAGACCTCCGAGACGATGTCGTCGGCTGCGTCCGCACCTACTCGGCGGACGGCGAACGCCCGCAGTTGCCGGCTGTGTTGATCGAAGAGCTGCTCGAGCCAGTCCCGATCCCGACCGCGGGTGATGCGTCTCATACCCAGTAGTTCCCGCTCAAGCCGTCCGCGTCACAGACGTACCGATCAGCCTGCGCCCAGGGATAGTAGTCGAGGTCCCGGCCGAATCGGCCGGGACCTCGATCTGCTGGAGGGGGACAGTGTCAGTCGATGGCGTCCGCCTTCTCGAACTGCTCCTCCAGCGCCTTCAGGTCCACGTCGGCGGTCACCT
>CAKUSI010000566.1 GCA_934678955.1 uncultured Austwickia sp.
CACCTTGACCGTCCCGAAGACCGGGGTGCGGCCTTCGACCAGGTGCTCGGCGTTGGCGTGCGCGGACACCCAGAGCGGGCGGGTGTGCGGGACCGTCATGGGGACCCCGTAGACGGTGACGACGAGCTCGACGCCGAAGCGCCGCATGAGCTGCTGGACCGCCTCGATCATCCGCTCCCACTGGTAGTCCGGCTCGCGGCCGGCGAGCAGAAGGAAGGGGGTGCCGCTGTTGTCGGTCATCGCGTAGAGCACGAGCGCCGGGTCGTCGTACGTCGTGAACCGGTCGCGTTCGAACGTCATCAGCGGTCGGCGACCTCGGTAGTCGAACAATTGGTCGATGTCGAAGGTGGCCACCACGCGGTGGTCGAGGGTGTCCAGAAGGTGATCGACCAGGATGCGCTGGGTGCCGCCCGCGTCGAGGTAGCCGCCAAAGGCGACGACCATCGTCCGGGCGTGCAAGAACGTGACATCGGTGTCGGTCTCGAACTGATACAGGGCGCTGGGGTCCAACAAGACGAGCCTCCTCTCCGGCGCCACGAAAACCGTTCTACGGGGTCAACGCCCCGGTCGCCGCGGCGATTCCCCTCACACGTCCGGCCCTGGAGGGTTCAGCGTCGGTGGGCGTCCTCAACGACGTCCATGGCCTGGTAGATGCGCTTCTCGGAGACCGGGTGGGCCGTCCGCAGCTGCTGGGCGAAGAGGCTCACCCGCAGCTCCTCGACCATCCACCGCAGGGCGCGCACGTCCGGAGCGTCCCGCTCCCCGGCCGGGAGCGCCTGGACCAGCTGCGCGCGCTCCGCTTCCACCCGGGCCACGGTCTCGCGACGCTGGGCGTCCCGGGCCAACTCGCCCGGCGCCTTGTCGAGGCGCACCAGCATGGCGGACAGGTAACGGGGCACGTGCCGGAGCTGGTCCAGGCCCGTTTCGGCGACGAACCCGCTGAAGACGAGCCCATCGAGCTGGGCGGTGAGGTCGTCGCGCAGCCCCGCCGCGGCCGGCGCCTTGATCGTCTCCAGCGCCAGGCGCACCTGCAGCGCCCGGTCCAAGGTCGGGTGCACGAGCTCGACGATCTCGATCACCCGGGGGACGATCTCGCGGCGGACCGCGGCCAGGGCCTCGTCGAACTCCGCGGAGGTGCGCACCCGGTGGGAGACGCCGTCCGCGGCCTGCCCGGCGACGATCGCGTCGACGGCGCACGCCAGCACGTCGCGGAGCAGTGCGTCCACGGATCCGTGGGGGTTGTGCCCGAGGGCGAGCTTCTGGGCGTTGGAGAGCAGGCCGAGGATCCGCTGCCAGGGCACGGTCGTGTTGAGCAGCAGCAGGCGGCGCAGCCCCAGGCGGTCCGCCGCGGCCTGCTCCGCCGGGCTCGCGAGCACCTGGATCGCGACGGTGTCACCGTGGTCGACCAGCGCGGGGTAGCCCTGGATCGTGGCCCGACCGCGGGTCGCCTCGAACGTGTCCGGCAGCTCCCCGAAGGACCAGGACACCAGGCCGCGCCGCTCCAGGTCACCGGCGGCCTGCTGCATCGTGCGGCGGACCTTCGGCGCGAGCCGGCCCTGCAGCTCGTCCAGGTCGCGGCCCTCGGCGAGGCGCGATCGGCGGGAGTCCTCCACCCGGAAGGTCATCCGCAGGTGGTCGGGCAGCCGGGTCGGGTCGAACGCCTCGGGATCGACGCGTTGACCGGTGGCGATGTACAGCCCCCTGGCCAGCTCCTCGGCGAACGGCCGCCCCGACTGCGGGCCCGACCCGTCCTCGGGAGGTTCGCCCAGCCTCCCGCCCTGGCTGATCGCCGCCAGCGCGGCCCGGGCCTTATCGGGGGCCGGTACGAACTGCGTACGGATCGCCTTGGGCAGGGTTTTGACGTACGCCGCAGCTAACTCCACCCGCAGACCGGGCACCAGCCAGTCGAAGCCGACGTCGCGCACCTGGTTGAGCACGTCCAGGGGGATGTGGCACGTCACGCCGTCGGCGTCGGCGCCGGGCTCGAACTGGTAGCTCAGCGCGAACGTCAG
>CAKUSI010000567.1 GCA_934678955.1 uncultured Austwickia sp.
GCTTGGACGTGTGCGCGGGGGAGTCGTCGGGGGTCCCGCTCGCGACGGTGATGCCCGCCGTTCCCACGCCGGACGTGGCGGAGCGCGGCGGGTGGTTCGAGCCGCCGCCGGAGCCCGTGGCTCCGGCGCGCATCCGTCGTGGCCCGCGGGTCGGCGTGTCCGGGCCCGGCGGAGACGGGGCGACGTACCCCTGGCGGTTCTGGATCGACGGCGAGGCGAGCGTGTCGGCATACCGACCCGGCGTGGCGCGCGCGGGTCGGCGTCGTGGGTGAGCCCCGGGCGGCGTGGCAGTCTTGTGCTCGGCCAGGACAGGACCGAGGAAGGTGCGAGCGACCGTGACGGACATCATCGACGAGCTGAAGTGGCGCGGGGCGGTGGCTCAGACCACCGACGAGGACGCGCTGCGCCAGGCGTTCGCCGAGGGGCCGGTCACGGTCTATTGCGGTTTCGACCCCACTGCCCCCAGCCTGCACTTCGGCAACTTCGTGCAGCTCGTGGCGCTGCGTCGCCTGCAGCGGGCGGGACACCGGGTGATCTGTCTGGTCGGCGGATCCACCGGCCAGATCGGTGATCCGAAGCCCACGAGCGAACGTGTGCTGAAGACCAAAGAGCAGACCGCCGCGAACGTGGGGCGCATCAAGGCGCTGGTGCAGCCGTTCCTCGACTTCGAGGGGACGGACCCGGACTGCGCCCACGCCGCCTTGCTGGTGGACAACCTGGACTGGACGGCGCCGCTGAGCGCCCTGGCCTTCCTGCGGGACGTGGGCAAACACTTCCGGGTCAACCAGATGCTGCGCAAGGAGTCGGTGGCCGCGCGGCTGGAGAGCCAGGAGGGGATCTCGTACACGGAGTTCAGCTACCAGATCCTGCAGGCCATGGACTTCTTGGAGCTCTACCGCACCTACGGCTGCACCATGCAGATCGGCGGTTCCGACCAATGGGGCAACCTCACAGCCGGCGTCGACCTCATCCATCGAGTGGAGGGCGTCTCCGTGCATGCGCTCACCTCGCCGCTGCTGACCGACGCGGCGGGGGTCAAGTTCGGCAAGTCAGAGGGCAACGCGATCTGGCTGTCTGCGGACATGACGAGCCCGTACGCCTTCTACCAGTACTTCCTGAACATGGAGGACGCCTCGGTGGTGAAGCTTCTCAAGGTTTTCACCGATCGAGACCGTGAGGAGATCGCGGAGTTGGAGCGGCAGGTGAGCGAGGAGCCCTGGCGGCGGGCAGCTCAACGTTCGCTGGCCGGCGACATGACCACCCTGGTCCACGGAGCCGAGGCGACCGGCGCGGTGCAGGCCGCCTCCGAGGCGTTGTTCGGCAAGGGCGACCTGGCCGCACTGGACGCCCGGACCCTGGCGGACGCGACCGCCGAGCTGCCCGGCGGGGAGGTGCCGACCGGTGCCAGCTTGGTGGATGCCCTGGTGGCGAGCGGGTTGGTCGACTCCCGCAACGCTGCCCGGCGGGTCTTGGCCGACGGCGGGGTGTCGGTGAACAACACCAAGGTCACCGACCCCGAGGGGGCCCTCTCAGAGCGGGACTTCCTGCACGGACAGGTGGCGATCCTCAAGCGGGGTCGCCGCTCGCTGGCAGCCGTGCGACGCCTCCCGGGCGTCGCTGGCGCGAACTCCGCGTAAACACGCGCTGACCAGCCGATTTGGACTTCTCGGCCGGAGTGCCTACAGTAGTCCAAGTCGCCGCGAGGGAGGAACGGACGCCCAAGGCGGTCGGTCTCCGCGAGCGACGCAATCACCACATTCCAGCCTGATGGGCTCTGCCCTGAAACGCTCTGGGGCGCAAGCATTTGCGACCATGGCGCGAGGCTGGTACGATGGTGGGCCTGCCTGGAAGGCGTCACATGACGAAACTCCGAGGCCACTGAAGCTACATCATGTGAGAACCCGCCTGATGTGCGGAGTCTCTGACATGGTATCCGATTCTTGATAACTCAACAGCGTGCCATTTTTTGATCGATGCCAATTGTTTGTTGGTTTCAAGTCAAT
>CAKUSI010000568.1 GCA_934678955.1 uncultured Austwickia sp.
CGGACCCACGCCCCGGCCCACAAACACAAACTGACCGAAGTCAGGTTTGGCCTGGTGCCGACCGCCACTTCCGGCCCATGGGCGGGAAATGTTCGGGTTGTGCTGGAGTTTCGCCGCCACTTTCTGCCCATGGGCGGGATCGGTACGCGTTTGGCCTGGTGCCGACCGCCACTTCCTGCCCATGGGCGGGAAATGTTCGGGTTGTGCTGGAGTTTCGCCGCCACTTTCTGCCCGTGGGCGGGAAACGTACGGGCCGCGGGGTCAGAAGCCGTCCGGTTCGGCGTATCGGTCCAACCGCGAGCGCAGCGTGACCGGCCGCTCAAGGAAGGTCTCGGGCAGCGGTTTCGAGCCCTTTGCGCCGGCGGTCCAGAGCGCCAGGGCGTGCATCGCCATCAGCGCCGTCGACAGCTCGACCACCAGCAGGTCGGGATCCCCGGCCGGCACCACCGCCGCGAAGCACGCCGCGTCGGCCGCCTCCTCGAACGACTCCACGCGCACTCCGGCAGGCGCGCACCGATCGTCGATCGCGTGCAGGAGGGACAGTACGTTGTCCTCGTCGCGAGGTCCCGGAAGGTGCGGTACGGCGAAGACCAGATCGACGGGCGCGGCCGGGGGCACCATGTGGGCGTACGCGCTCAGCGTCGCCAGCGGCACGCTCAGCGTCGACCAGTCGGTGGCGACGACGAGCCGTATCCGCGACCCCGCCCAGTTGCGGAAGCCGTCCCCAGCTCCGAAGGCGGCCCCGCCGCGCTCCGACGCGCCCGGTGGGGAGTCCTGGGGCAGGGACGTGATGTCGTACGCGTGGGGCAAGGATGCGCTGAGCCGCCGCACGTCGCGCGTCTGCGCTTCGGCGGCGGTTCGCGGGTCGTTTTCCTCACACATCAGCAACCCCGCGGTCCAGGAACGGGCCCCGGGTCGACGAGTACTTGATCAGTGTGGATCGCCTCAGCGGAGGAAATCCATCAGCGACGGCTGGATGATCTTCGCCGACGCCTGGAGCGCGGCGTTGTAGGCGTTGGACTGGATGTTCAGGTCCATCGCGGCCTTCATGAAGTCGACGTCCTCCACCTTGGACAACGCGACCGCCGCGGCGTCGTCGGCCCGGCCGTTCTGGTCGACCAGGTTCGTCAGCCGGTTGCTGCGCGCACCGATCGTGGAGTGCATCTCCGAGAGCTTGTCCATCGCCACGTCCAGCTTGGCCAGGTCGCCCGACACATCGTCGCCCGCCCGCAGCCGGGTCCCGATCCCCTCGAGCAGACCGCCGGGGCCCAGCAGGTCGGTGTCGTCACCGTTGCCGCCGCCGAACGCGGCCGCACCCGACACCGCGATGTTGACGTCGCCGGCCTCCCCGGCCGCCTCGCTGACCTTGCGCAGGACAGCCTCATCGTTGCCGAGGAACTTCCCGGTATCCGGGTCGAACGCGTTGTCGGTGTTCGTGGTGCCGCCGAAGACCGGCTGGCCCGCGTATTGGGTGTTCGCCAGCTGGACCATGCCCTGCCGGATCTGCTCGATCTCGGCGGCGTACGCCTCCCGCTGCGCCTGGCCGTTCACCCCGTTGGCGGCGGCGACGACCTGGGTGCGCACGCGGTTCATCATCGACTGCGCTCGGACCAGGGCGTCGTCCGCCGTCTGCAGCCGGGAGAGGCCGTCCGCGATGTTGCGCCCGAGCTGCGACAGCGAGCGCTGCTGGTCGCGCAGGCGCATCGCCGAGACGGTGTCGACCGGAGAGTCCGACGGGCGGTTTAGCCGCTTGCCGGAGGTGAGCTGCTCCTGCGTGTTCTGCAGGCGCCCGAGGCTGTCGTTGAGGCCCGCCAACTGCGTGCGGTTCATCGAGTTCTGGGTGATGCGCATGGTCGTGTCTCCTGGTCAGCCCGTGCGGTGCTCGTGCGGTCAGCTCGCCGGGTCGGCTCGTCTCGTCAGCTGGACGCTCAGCGGGTCATGTTGAGCAGCGACTCGATGGTCGCGTCGACGGCGGTGATGAACTTGGCGGCGGCGGCGAAGG
>CAKUSI010000569.1 GCA_934678955.1 uncultured Austwickia sp.
GGTCTGCCACGAGTGGAACACCGCGATCCACACCGGCGATCACGAGGCACGCCCGACGGTGCGACCTCTGTCGCGGATCGAGGTGCAAACCTTCTTCGACTACGCCGACGATCGCGTCGACCAGGCCCGCACACGCGGGAAGAAGGGCTGGAAGTCGGTATTCCGCGACGCGACGCTGTTCAAGATGATCTACGCCTTCGGGCTGCGTCGTCGTGAGGTCGGGATGCTGGACCTTCATGACTTCACCCGCAACCCGACCGCGACCGAGTTCGGCCGGTTCGGGGTCTGCAACGTCCGGTGGGGCAAAGCCAGCCGTGGCTCTCAACCCCGGCGTCGCGCGGTGCTGGCGGTGTTCGACTGGACCCGCCCGGTGATTGAGGAATACGTCACCGAGGTGCTGCCCCTGTTCGACACGGCCGGCAGCGGGATGCTCTGGCCGACCGAGCGACAATCCAGGGTCAGCGGGAGCTACATCGGGCTACGGTTCGCCGAGTACCGCGACGAGCTCGGCTTCGACCCCGCCCTGCACCCGCACTGCCTGCGGCACTCCTATGTGACGCATCTGATCGAGGACGGCTTCGACCCGCTGTTCGTGCAGCAGCAGGTCGGGCACCGCTGGGGATCGACCACCGCCCTCTACACCGGCGTCTCCGGCGACTACCGGAACCGCACCCTGCGCCGCGCTCTGGACGCGGCGTTCACTCCACCATCGGCGATCGAGGAAGGCTGACCATCATGACGAAGACCGTGGCCTATCGCTGGCACGTCCGCAAGGTGATGAACGAGCACGGCATGCAGTCCACCACCGACCTGGTGCCGCTGCTGGCCGAACGAGGCGTGGTGATGACCTCCACGCAGGTCTACCGGATCGTGACCGGGCAGCCCGAGCGGTTGAACATGCGGTTCCTGGCCGCGCTCTGCGACATCTTCGATGTCACACCGAACGACCTGATCGAGCCCTACGTCGCGACCAACTCCCGGCGCGGCCGCAAGACCGGCACCACCGGGGCGGCCACGCCGTCGAAGCCGAGCAAGAACCGTCCGACTCGCGCGGTCATCAGACCGGCCGGGGACTGATCGACTGAATGGCGAGCACGATCGTCCGCGGTACCTGTTTCCGCTGCGGACGGGACAAGAACCTGCGCTGGAACCACATCCTGGATCGGGGCGAATGCCGAGCCTGCCGCGCGCAGCGCTCACCCGAGGAGGTCTGCACGGGCTGCGGCAGGACGCGACGGGTCAACGCCCGCACCGACGATGGCGGCGCGATCTGCGTGACCTGCTACGCCCGCACCCGCACCGCCGAGGACGCCTGCGACGAATGCGGCACTCTCGGCCCACTGGCTACTCGGGCCGGCGGGAAGCGCGCGGGATCGCGGAACCTCTGCCCGCGTTGCTACCGCAACCCGAAGCGGGTCTGCGGCGTCTGCGGCCGGCTCAAACGGATCGCGTTGAAAGCCACCGCGACGACGCCGGATATCTGCCCGACCTGCTACCAGGCGCCGGTGATCGACTGCTCGATCTGCGGGCGGCAGGCCCTCGGCCGCCGCACCACCAATCATGGCCGTCCCCGCTGCTTCGCCTGCCAAGCCGCCCAGCAGATCGACGCCGCACTCACCGGCCCAGGCGGGACGATCCGCCCCGAGCTCAAAGGCGTCCGCGACGCGCTGACCGAGCTTCGCCAACCCCGGTCGCTGCTGAGCAACTGGCGGGGTCTTGCAAGCCTGCGCCTGCTCACCGACATCGCCGCCGGCCGGCTCGACCTGTCCCACGATGCTCTCGATGCCCAGCCGCAGGTCTTCTCGGTCAACTACCTGCGCGCCATGCTCGTCGCCGCCGAGGCGCTCCCGCCACGCGATGAGAACGCCACCAGGCTGCACCGCTACATCACCGAAACCGTCGCCGGCATCACCGATCCCGAGCTGCGCGGAGTGCTGACACGCTACGCCCGCTGGCACGTCGCCGGCCGCGCCAAGACCAACCGCCACGGTCG
>CAKUSI010000570.1 GCA_934678955.1 uncultured Austwickia sp.
GGAGTATCCCCTCCACGGAAGGGTCGGCTCCCTTCCCGGACGCGCGATGCGCGCGGACGTCACGCCGCACGCGGTCGTGGTCGAAGGGGAGATCCGGCAGACCGAGACGCTGGGGCAGCAGTTGGTGTTGCGGCGCCGCGTCGAGATGCCGCTCGGCGAGCAGAAGATCGTCGTCGCCGACCGCATCGAGAACGTCGGGCCTCGGCCTGCGGAGCACATGATCCTCTACCATCTGAACTTCGGCTGGCCCTTGATCGACGAGAACAGCACGCTTTCGATCCCCGGAACCGTCGTGACGCCGCGCGACGCGGCGGCCGAGGACGGCATGAGGGACTGGTGGTCCATCGCGTCGCCTGCGGCGGCGTTCGAGGAGCAGGTCTTCCACCATGCAGTCTCGAGCGCCTCACGTGCCGCGCACATCCTCAGCCCCGGATCGGCGGTGACGCTGACGCTGACATGGTCGGATACGCTCGGGTCGCTGTTCCAATGGCGAATGCTCCGGGAACGCGACTACGTGCTCGGCCTCGAGCCGGCCAACTGTCCGACCCTGCTGGGGCGTCGTGCGGCGCGCGAACTCGGCGTGTTGCCCATGTTGGACCCGGGTGAGTCAGTGGAGTACTGGATTGTGTTGTCGGCGGAGGGCCACCATGGGCAGGGCAAGTAGGATGCCGACAATCCGTGCTGTTGCAGAGCGCGCTCAGGTCTCCGTGGGCACGGTCAGCAATGTCCTCAATCGCCCTTCCTACGTCAGCCCCGAGACCCGCGAACGGGTGCTCGATGCCATGCGGGAGCTCGAGTTCGTGCCGACCGAGGATCGGCGTCGCTTCCGGCCAGGTCGGGAGCGGGTGCTCGGCTGCGTCGTGGTGGATCTCGCCAACTCGTTCTTCGTGGACGTCGCGTTGGGGGTAGAGGCCGAGGCGCGCAGGCAGGGTGCTGGCGTCGTACTCTGCAACAGCGGCGACAGCGTGCGTCACGAGGAGCACAACCTCGACTTGCTCATCCAGATGCGCGTGCATGGGATCATCGTCGCGCCCATTGAGGACTCCAACCCTCGCCTGGTGGCTCTGCGGGAGAAGGGTATCCCGCTGGTGTTCCTTGACCGACAGGATCCGATCAACGAGCTGGGCAGCGTGCGGGTCGACCATGTCGAGGGCGGGCGGCTCGCCGCGCGGCACCTCCTGGAACTGGGGCACCGGCGGCTTGCCGTCGTAGGAGGTCCGGAGCGTTCTCATCTTGTGCAGGAAAGGCTGAAGGGGTTCCGCGAAGAGGCGGCGGGGGCGGGACTCCCTGCGCGCGACGTGGAGCTCCTCGAGTGGGGGACGTGGACGGAGGACGGTGGCGAGCGAGCCGCGCGGGCGCTGCTCCGTCGCGATCCTGCGAGACGGGCGACTGGTGTGTTCTGCTGCAACGACCTGATAGCCCGCGGCTTCATCGGCACGATGGCTGATGAGGGCATCCAAGTGCCTTCGGACGTCTCTGTCGTCGGATACGACGACCTCGACTGGGCCGCCCATCTCGCGACTCCGCTCACCACGGTCCAGCAGCCGCGCGAACAGCTCGGCCGCGAGGCGACCGAGATGCTGATGCGCGCGATCGACGACCCACGCGCGCCCGTCGAGCGCCGCACCCTGTCGCCGCGACTCATTGTCCGCAGCACGACCGCCTCGCCCTAGTGCCCTGTGGGCGAGACGGGGCCGCGCCTGGTGGCTGACCGCCGCCGGCGGGACGTCTGAAACGCGGACTACGCAGGCGCCTCGGGACCTCGTGGGTCGCCGCTCAGCACCTGCCTGCGCGCTTCTTCGAGGGTCGCGATGATCGAAACCGTCTCTTCCAGCGGATGCAGCGGGGACTCGAGCAGACCCTGGCCGACGTACGATGCCAACGCCACGGCTTGGTAGCTCAGAGCGTCATAGTGGCTCTTCGCAGTTGAGGGTGTAGCGGGGGTGGGCGCGGCGCTGGCCGGGTAAGGGGTCGAGGTCTTCCAGGATGG
>CAKUSI010000571.1 GCA_934678955.1 uncultured Austwickia sp.
GTCATGACTCGACCCTAACGCCTCCAACCCCCTCAAACAAGTGTTCGAGACCAAGATTCTCGAAATGCTGAAAACGCTTGCAAGACAGCTGCTTTCGAGGTCAATTGAAGTGACCCTCATAGAACTCGCCCGAATCTTATCAGCGACCACCGACAGCGCTCAGAACTCGCATTTTCCCGGTTTCTCGCTTTGCAAACCGGTTGCGGCACGAGCGTCAGCGAGGACCGTTCTCGGGGACCAGCCACCATGCCGCGTACGGCGGCAGCCAGACCCGCCCGTCCGGTCCGGGACTGACCAGGTGCCCCGTCAACGCGTCCACGGCGCCCTCCAGCCCGAGCGTCATCAGTGGCGAGCCCGGATAGAACCGCCAGTCCGGCGTCACGTTGTAGAGCTGCAGCATCGTGCCGAGAGGGTGTCGGCGTACGACCGACAGCACGCCGGGGTCGTACGGGGTGTCCACCTCGGCGGGGACGCTCGCGTGCAGGTACGGGAGCCGCCGGCGCGTCTGGGCCAATTCGACCAGGTCGGCGAAGGCGTGCCCCGCCACGGTCAACGGCCGTTCGCGACGAGCGGTCCGGGTGTCATCCCAGCGGGGCCGGTGGGCCCACCGGTTGTCATGGTCGTGACCGGGCTCGGCGGCCCAGTCCGGGTCGTTCGGCGCGGCCAGTTCGTCGCCCGCCCAGATCACAGGGATGCCGCCCCACCCAAAGACGATCGCGTGCGCGAGCCGGAGGGCAGCGAGCTCCGCGGCGGCGCCCTTCGCCCGGCCGCCGCTCTCGCGTTCGGCCTCCTGTACGCCGACCAACGCCGCCGCGGTCCCACTCACTCGACGGTCCCCGGTGGCGGGGTTCTCCTGGAACACCAAGCCCCTCGCGCGCGACCCGGCGAACTGGCCGATGTACCAGTCGGTGAGGAACGCCCGGTGCTCCGGGCCGGACCACCCGACGGCAGCGGCGTCCTCGTCGGAGATCGCCCAGCCGATGTCGTCGTGGCAGCGCAGGTAGGTGATCCACGTGGCCGACGAGGGAATCGGGGGCAGCGAGGCGAGGGCGTGGGCCGCCAGCCGGGCGTCCTTCGTCGCGAGCGCGGACCAGATCTGGACCATGAGCGAGTTGTGATACGCCAGGTCGCTCACCTTGCCCGACCACCGGCGTTGTCCCAGATAGGCGGTGAGTTCCTCCGGCGCGACGATCGCCTCGGCCTTGAACGACAACGCGGGGCACGCGATTCGGGTGAGGGCCCGGAGGACCTGGGTGATCGAGTGGACCTCGGGCTGTCCCTGGCAGTCGGTGCCGAGTCGCTTCCATAGGAAGGCGAGCGCGTCGAGACGCAGCACGCTCACGCCCGCATTGGCGAGGTCGAGCACGATGGACGCGTACTCCACCAGCACGTCCGGATTGGACCAATTGACGTCCCACTGCCACGAGTTGAACGTCGTCCACACCCAGCCGTCCAGCTCGTCGTCCCAGGTGAAGTTCCCGGGCGACCAGTCCGGGAAGACGTCGGGCAGCGAGGCCTCATAGGCGTCCGGCTCGCTCCGGTCGGGGAAGACGTGGAAATACCGGCGATAGTGGTCCTCGCCCGCGCGAGCCCGCCGCGCCCACTCGTGCTCCGCGGCGACGTGGTTGAGCACCAGGTCGAGGACGAGCGCGATGCCGCGGTCACGTAGCCGCGCGGTCAGCGCGCGTAGGTCGTCCATGGTGCCCAGGTCGGGTCGGACGGCGCGGAAGTCGCTGACGGCGTATCCGCCGTCGTCCGGGCCGGGACGGGTCGCCAGCAGCGGGAGCAAGTGCAGGTAGGTGACGCCGAGTTCCTCCAGGTAGTCGATGCGGTCGGCCACGCCGGTCAGGGTGCCAGCGAATCGATCCGCGTATGCCGCGTAGCCGATCATCGCCGGGTCCTGGAGGCGATCCGGTCGGAGCTCGGCGCGATAGTCCAGCTCGTGCAGGTCCTCGTCCCGCGCCTCGAATGCCGCACGGACG
>CAKUSI010000572.1 GCA_934678955.1 uncultured Austwickia sp.
ACCGACCCCTGCACGACTGTGAGGTGTTTCAGCGTTAATGTCCGCTTGAGGCGGGGGGATCAAGCCTCATCCGGGTCCTCTGGGTTGGGTTGATTCTTTCGTTGGTCTCGATGGTAGGCAAGTCGCTGTCGGGCGGCTTGGGTCAGTCCCTGGCGACGGTGCTCTCGGATCGCCTTGCCGCGGCCGTTGTGCTCGTCGTCGGGGGTGACGTAGCCGACGGAGGAATGCAGCCTGACCGAGTTGTACTCGTCCCTGACGACCTCCAGCTCGGCGCGCAGCACGGCGGGGTCGTTGATCTTGGTCAGGTGTGGCCACTCGGCCTTGATCGTCCCGTTCAACGACTCGACCCAGGCCTGGTCGGTCGGGGTGGACGGGCGGCCGAAGTGCTGGGCGATGGCGACCATGGCCATGAACTTGCGAGTGTTCGCCGAGATCATCTGGGAGCCGTTGTCGGAGACGGCGAGCAGGATCGGGGTGAGCTCGTCCTCGCCGTCCAGATCGAGGGCCCGCTCGAGGGCCTCGGCGCGTTCCAGCGCGACCTCCAGCAGGCCCTCGACCTCTAGCGCCTGCTCGAACGCGAGCTGGACCTGGGTGTGGGTCTCCTCGCAGGAGACGACGGTGGTGATCCACCGCCGCGAGACCAGGTCCTCGATGAACAGGGCGCCCACGCCGGCGGCGGTGAAATGCGTCGTGTCGTAGATCCAGATCGAGTTCGGGGTGTAGGAGGCCCACTCGGGGAACGGGCGCCGCTGGCTCGGTGAAGGTCGCGGCGGGTGACGAAACCGCAGGTCATGATCGTTGAGGACGCGCCGCACCGTGGACGGGGCGGCCCAGAACAGATGCTCGTAGGAGCCGCGGTGTGCCAGCCGGCGGTGGGAGAAGTCCTTCTCCCCGTAGGTCTCGAACGCCTCGACGATGGCGTCGATCTCGGCCGGGGTCAAGGCGTTGACGGATGCGCCGGGCCGGGCGTCGACCAGCCCGACGTCGCTGTCCCGCCGGCGGGTCCACCGACGGGCCCGGCGCACGTCCAGACCGAGCACCGCACAGGCCTTCTCCATCGGCCAACCCTGCTCGCCTGCATGCTCGATCAGGCCCAGCAGCGCCTCCTTGGCGCCAGCCTCGACCCGGGGCGGAACAGGTGCCGTGGGCGTCAAACCGAGCCCCCTTTTCCCTCGACCAGCGTCAGCTTCACCGCCAGTTCCTTGACCGCCTCGCCCAGCCGGGCGATCTCCGCGTGGGCCTCCTGCAGCTCGAGGTCCCGCGCGCTCTTGCCCGGCGAGCCAGGACGGGAGGCGGCCAACGCAGCCAGAGCGCCGTCCTTGGCGACCTGCCTGACCCGGATAATCGTGGACCGGTCGACACCGGCCTCGGTCGCGGCCTGGGCGATCGTGGCCTCGCCACGGACCAGCCGCAACCAGATCTCATACTTCGCCGACGCAGACAGTACCTTCTTCGGTCGCCGCTTCCTCGGCGTCGAGGCATCGCTACTGCTCATCGTGCACCCTCCTGAAGGTGTCACGAGGACCGTACCGATGTGGTCTGATCCAACGCATCAAACCGGACACGAACGCTCAATCAAGGCACGCCGCACTCGCCGCTGACCTGGAGCCGCTCTGGAACCGGGCCACGAGCGTGCGGCCCGGCCTCCGCCAAGCGGACCCCCGCGCCACCAGCGCCGACGATGCGGAAGGCCGCCTGCACCGAGAGATCGTCGAAATCCGCGACGCGATGATCGACCCCCGCATCACCTTCGACACCAACCAAACCGAGATCGCACTGCTCGAACGTGCCGAGAGTCACCTCCTTGGAAGCGACCGAACCGCGGTCGCTCCGCCTGCCAGGAACGACGAGGACGGTGCACGGTGATCCACCGGCTCGACCTTGGGATCGGCGTCGTCGCCGTGGCCGCCGCAGGAGTCGGCTGGACCACCGCGCGACGACTCACTGCACCCGTCAACCCACGAAGATTCGACCTCATCG
>CAKUSI010000573.1 GCA_934678955.1 uncultured Austwickia sp.
GCACCGCCGTGACCGTCACGCTGGAGGGACGGCGCCCGCTGGTCGCCGAAGTGCAGGCCCTGCTCGCGCCGACGAACGCCCCCGCACCGCGACGGACCACCTCGGGCCTCGACTCCTCTCGGGCCGCGATGCTGCTCGCCGTGCTGGACCGCCGCGTGCGCCTCCCGGTCCGCTCCTGCGACGCCTACATCTCGACCGTGGGCGGCGTCCGGGTGACCGAGCCCGCGGCCGACCTCGCGGTGGCGCTCGCGATGGCGGGCTCGATCCTGGATCGGCCGCTCCCCTCGAGCACGATCGTGCTCGGCGAGGTCGGACTCGCCGGCGAGGTGCGGTCGGTGAGCGGGGTCCCGCGCCGGCTCGCCGAGGCGGCTCGCATCGGGTTCGTACGGGCGCTCGTGCCCACCGGGTCCCTCGCGGACCGCAACGGACGCGCGAAGACCCCCAGGCAGGGAACCCCCGGACAAAGGCCGCCCGGGCAGGGGACCCAGAGGGCGCCCGTGCCGACGGGGCTACCCCTCGACGCGGGGGCGGGGCGAGGACCCGATGCGGCGGTCGGACGGCACCTGGCAGCCGTCCCCGAAGCCGCGCTGTCCGAGTGGGCCGTTCCCGTGGGGATGGAGGTGCTGGAGGTGTCCGACGTGACGCACGCCGTGCAGGCCGTCCTGCGAGCCGGGTAGCATCCGGGCTGCGGGGGTCGCACCGTGCCGAATCCGCATGGGCGGCGGGGGTGTCGGGCCGCGGGCAGCAGGGACGACCGCCCGTAGCATCGGTGGGGAGCCGGGGGAGAGCACGGGTGGGAGGCGGTCATGGAGCGCAGCGACGACGAGCTGCTGCGCGCCACCCTGGCCGCCGTGGCCCCGGGCACCGAGCTGCGCGACGGCCTGGAACGGATCCTGAGGGGACGGACCGGGGGGCTGATCGTGCTGGGGTACGACAAGGCGGTCGAGAAGCTGTGCGCCGGCGGCTTCCCCATCGACATCGAGTTCTCCGCGACCCGGCTGCGTGAGCTGGCCAAGATGGACGGCGCGATCATCCTCGACCGCGACGCCGGCCGGATCGTGCGCGCCAACACCCACCTGGTGCCCGACCCCTCGATCGAGAGCAGCGAGACCGGCACCCGGCACCGCACGGCCGAGCGGGTCGCCAAGCAAGCCGGGCTCCCGGTCATCTCGGTGAGCAAGTCGATGCAGATCATCGCGCTGTACGTCGGGACCCGGCGCTACCTCCTGGAGGAGCCCACCGTCATCCTGGCCAAGGCCCACCAGGCCCTCGCCACGTTGGAGCGGTACCGCACCCGGCTCGACGAGGTCACCGCCACCCTGTCCACGCTCGAGGTGACCGACGCCGTCACCGTGCGCGACGTCGCGCTGGTCGTCCAACGCCACGAGATGGTCCGCCGGATCAGCGAGGAGGTCTCGGCCTTCGTGCTGGAGCTCGGCTCGGATGGCCGCCTGATCGCGCTGCAGTCCGACGAGCTCACCCGGGGGGTGAGCCGCCAGCGCGAGCTGGTCGTGGGCGACTACCTGCAGGACGACGGCTGGCGGACCCTCGAGGGGACCCTGACCTGCCTCGCCGCCCTGACCGGCCCCGAGATGCTGGACCTCGCCGGGGTCGCGGCCACGGTCGGCTACCCCGCCACCCCCGAGGCCCTGGACGAGCCGACCAGCCCGTGGGGGCACCGGCTGCTCGCCCGCATCCCCCGGCTGCCGCGCTCGGTGGCCGAGCGCCTCGTCGAGCACTTCGGGGGCCTGCAACCGCTGCTGACCGCCGGGCTCGACGAGCTGATGACGGTCGAGGGCGTCGGCGAGACCCGGGCCTGCGCGATCCGGACCGGGCGGAACAGGTGCGGGCAAGCCTGCATGAAGCCGGGGCCGATGTTGCCCGGCTCGATTTCTGCACCCTCGATCTGCTCGACGACCGGGGATGGGCCGAGGCGGCTGACGGATGCGCCTATCTTCAGCAC
>CAKUSI010000574.1 GCA_934678955.1 uncultured Austwickia sp.
CGGTCGCCAGCGGCAACAACTCGGCGGGAACCTGCTCGGCAGGCACCATCCCCAAACCCAGCCCGTGCGCGGTCAGCGCACCTGTGTCACCGGTCAGGCGGAAGTCTCCGCGGACCCGTCCGGGTCGCACCTGGGGTGCGAAGGTTGAGTCGCCCGTGAAGAGCGGCAGGGAAGTCAGGTCGTGGCCGTTCCTCTGCTCCGTCATCGCACCCGCTCCTCGTCTTGCTCGACCATGGCTGCTCCGGTCTGTTCACCGGCACGTGTGCGCAGAGTCTCGGCGACGGCGGTGAGTGCGCGAGCGAATGCGGATCGGGCGTGGCGTTCTGCTGGTGAACCCGGGCGGGCCCAGCGAGCGATGCCCTTCGCTTCGGGATGGTCGGCACCGCGGGAGTACACCGCCGCGTGCGCGGGGTCGAACGGGACCACGCCGAGCAGGTCCAAACCCAGAGCGTTGGCCACCTCCTTGGCTGAGTAGGGGCGGCCCTCCCCCACCACGAGGACCCCCAGCGCGCCTGCGGCGCGCTCGTGCAGGCTGGTGGCCCACGATCGGGCTGCAGCAACCTCGGGCAGACTCGAGCCCACCACCAGCGCTGTGACATCACCGCCGGTGATCAACGGAAGCGGGCACCCGTCAAGGCCCAGCCGGCCCGCATCGACAATGACGTCCTGACCAGTCGTGGCGACCAAGTCCCGCAGGACCGCCAGCAAGGGCGTCCACAAGCCATCCACCCCCAGCGCCTGGTCGTGCGAGCGGGTGCCCGCCAACAGCTTGGCCGGCGAGCCCTCCAACGGCAGCAGCACACTCGGAAGGGTCGGGGCGAGCTGCCCCTGCCGGTGGGCGACCATCAGCTGCAACAGGCCCGGATGGTCCACGGTTCCCTTGAAGAAGCCCGCCAGAATGCTCGACCCGCCGGTGGGATCGGCCTCCACCAATGTGACCGGGCGGGGCCAACCCAAGGCCAGCGCCAGCGCGCTCGTGGTCACACCCGGGGAGCCCGACGCGGATGTCAACGTGTAGATCGGCATACTCGTTCACCGCTCCCGCGCGTCCAACACGATCGCAACGCGACCTGTCGCGGCACGTGCGGCGACCTCTGGCGCCAGCGCTGAGGGCACCAACACGTCCACCACGACACGAGACTCGACCGGGCGCACAGCCAGTACCTCGGCCGTGAGAGATACCGGGGCGTCCACCACATCCCCCTGGGCGCCGGGGGTCTGCACGATCCGGACCACGTCACCGGGCCGCAGCGGTTCAGCCGGCATCAACCCGACCTCCGGTGACACACCAACCACCGAGAACCCCTCCGCCGGCGGCAACACCGCCGACACTTGCCCATCAGCCAACAAGCCGCCTGCCACCAGATCGGTGACGGCCCGCTGGCCCACCACCAAGTCCATCTGGGTGACCGGGACCAGACGCAGAGCTGGATCCGGGTTGACGCGCACCACCATCAACGAGTCAGCGGCCACCACATCACCGCGCTGCACCGGCGACCGGGTGGCCAAGACCTCGATCGTGGACGTGGAGGCCTGCCAGGCCCACACCCCGCCCAGACCGCCGAGCAGCACCAACGCCACCGCCACCACGGCAACCAAAGGGCGTCGACGCAGCTTCGGTGGGGACGGTGGTGACGCTTCGGTCGGCAGGGGGATCGGTGGGATGCTCTTCGCCGTTGACCGGGTGGGGGTGGTGGTCATCATCAGGTTCCTTCTACTGGTTGAGTGCTTGGGCCTCGCCCATGTTGATCTCGGTTGAACTCACGACCTGCCAGGTGAAGACGCCGTCCTCGCCGGTGTTCGAGCGCCACACCGCCGACCAGTTCGTCAACGCGCGCACCGTATACGTGCCCTGCTTGGCATACCGGTAGCCGCAGGTGGGTGAGTCCCTGTGCGTCTGAGTTCATCGACCAGGGACCGGTTTTAATTCCCCTCATCTGGGCTGGTTGAGTAGCTACCAGC
>CAKUSI010000575.1 GCA_934678955.1 uncultured Austwickia sp.
CCCGCCTGCACACCGGCGGCGAATTGCTGTTCTGCGCCCACCACGGGCGTGAGCACCTGCCCAAGATGCAGGATCTGGCGGTCGAGATCCACGACGAGACGAGCCGGCTGCACGAGCCGGCGGAACAGTAGACCCTGGCCGCCTGACTTCGGGAATTCGAGAATACGATCGACTCGTGCTTCCTACCGTGAGCGTGCTCGCGGGTCTGGCGATCTGCGTCGGACTCGCGGGCATTGCTATTCCCGTCCTGCCCGGCCTCGTCCTCGTCTGGGGGTCGGTCCTCGTCTGGTCCCTCGTGGCCCGCGATGCCGTCGCCTGGGGGGTGCTCGTCATCTCCTCGGCCCTGGCGATCTCCGGGTGGCTGCTGCAATACCTCATCCCCGGGCGCCGACTGCGCGCCGCGGGCGTGCCGAACCGCTCGACGATCATCGGACTCGTCGCCGGCATCATCGGCTTCTTCGTGATCCCCGTGCTCGGTCTGCCGGTCGGCTTCGTCGCGGGCGTGTATCTCGCGGAGTTGGCGCGCGTCGGCAAGGCGCAGGCGTGGGATTCGACCCGCACGGCCGTGCAGGCGGCGATGATCAGCTACGGCATCGAGCTGACGACCGGGCTGCTCATCGCGGGCGCGTTCGTCGTCGGTGTGTGGTTCGTCCTCTTCTGAGGCTCGCTCGACTCACCGCGGTCGACTCACTGCCGTCGACGCCGACTCTGCGGCTGACCCGGCCCTTGTGGCCCAGGCCAGGACCGTCGATCAGAAGTTCTGGCCCTCGTCGCGACGCTTGTCCCACCGCTGCTCCATGCGCTGCATGAAGGAGCCGGACCCCTTGGCGCCACCGGTGCGGGGCTGCGGTCCGCGGCCCTTGCCGGTCGGCTTGACGCTGCGCAGACCCGCGGCTCCGCGAGCCGGGCCGGTCGCGCCGGGGACGGCAGCGGGGTTGATCGCGTCGGAGGACTCCCCACGGTGGGAGCGGGAGGGCGTGGCCGCCCAGGCGACGCCGGCGACCATGACGACGAAGCCGACGACACCGAGCGCGATGATCTCGGTCGTCACGCCGGCGAGGACGAGGGCCAGACCGACGACGGCCACGGCGACCCCGACGATGATGCGGCGGCGGTTCGCGGACCCCCGCGCGCCCTTCATCTGACTCGCGAACCGGGGGTCCTCGGCATAGAGCGCCCGCTCCATCTGGTCGAGCAGCTTCTGCTCATGCTCGGAGAGTGGCACGTGGACCTCCTGTGAATCCCGTCTGATGTCGCCCGGCCTCGAAGGTCGGATCCCGACGCCTCAACGCGCGCTGACCCGTCGTTGTCCCCTGCGCGTCCGATGCCAGGTGCGGATCACCTTCAAGGATAGGTCGCCCACCTCGATTGCGATAGGCCACCCGGTCGCTTCGGACCCCTGATTCAGCCGTGAGTCGAGTCACGGCGACGCAGCGAGGGCAGCCGGTGACCGTCGTGCCCGACGAGAGCCGCAGGCCGGACAATTCCGGCGCCGAATCGGGCGCTCGCCCGGTCGACCGCGAGATCGGCGTCACGCCAGCCGAATTCCGGCTCGTCGAGCATGCCCTGCACCGGCGCCTGGGCCGTCTCGATGAGCCCCTCGAGGCGCACGCCGACGAGTCGGATGCGGGCGCGCTCAAGCCCGAGCGCCTCGAAGAGCTCGCAGGCCGTGGTGTAGACATCGCGGCTCACGTCGGTCGCGTCGCGCAGGGTGCGGGCCCGCGTGATCGTCGTGAAGTCGCTGAAGCGCACCTTGATCGAGACGGTGCGGCCCATGACGCCGGCGGAGCGGGCCCGCGCCGTCGTCCGCTCGGACAGGCGCAGGAGGCGCCGGCGGATCTCTTCGGGGTCGTCGATGTCGTAGGCGAAGGTCTCGTCCGAGCCGACGCTGCGCTCCCGCTGGGCCGGGACGACGCGGCGCGGGTCGCGCCCCCAGGCCAGCTCGTGCAGGTGCGCAC
>CAKUSI010000576.1 GCA_934678955.1 uncultured Austwickia sp.
GACCGACCCGGCACGTCAAACGGGCCCACCGAAGCCCTCAACGGCCGGCTCGAACACCTCCGCGGCAGCGCCCTCGGGTTCCGGAACCTCACCCACTACATCGCTTATGTGGAATTCCACATAAGCGATGGTATGTCGACCTTGGAGTTATGTTGACCGGCTCGGTGAGCGCCCTGGCCAGGCAGGGGTGAGCGGTTGAGCCGGTCAACATAACCGCTCGTCCTGGAGTCGGGGTTCGCTTGATCTGACCGGGCGGTCGCTGGGATCGCTCGACTTCAGGTCGAGGAGGACCGAGATGGTGATTCATCGTGATCAGCGTCGCGCTGACGCGCGGGACGTGCTGGATGAGTTCGAGAAGTGGCTACTCCAAGAGCGGTCGACGCAGGAGTGCACGGCTGCCGCATACACGGCCCGCGTCGCCGCCTTCGTGGAGTGGCTGCCCGCGCCAGTCGATCGGTCGCTGCGGGGGCTGACCGCGGCAACGGTGATCGAGTGGGTGAACCTGGAAGCCGCGCGCGGACTGAAGGCGTCGACGCTGGGTAAGCAGTTGGTGATGCTGCGCTCATTCCTGCAGTACGCCCACCGCTCCGATCGAGTGGGACGGGACTTGTCGGGGGTGGTGCCGCACGCGGCGGCGTGGCGTCTCTCATCGATCCCGGACCCGGTACCGGCGGGCACGATCGAGGCGCTGTTCGACACGCTCGATCAGCGTTCACCGAAAGGGCTGCGTGACCGAGCGATCCTGCTGCTGCTCACCGGGCTCGGGCTCCGGGCGTGTGAGATCGCAGGCCTTCGGCTCGATGACATCGGCTGGCGCACCGGAAGCCTGCGCATCCGCGGTAAGGGCGACCGTGTCGATGAGCTCCCACTGCCCGACGAGGTCGGCCAAGCACTGGAGGACTACGTGCTCCACGGCCGCGGGGGCAGGGTCCAGGGTGAGGAGGTGTTCTGGACGGTCATCGATCCAGTCCAACCGCTGACCCCCAACGGTGTCTGCGGCACGATCCGGCAGATTTGCATCAAGGCGGGGGTGGAGAAGTTCGGCCCGCACCGGCTGCGGCACACGTTCGCGACCGGGATGCTCGCCACGGGGGCGACGTTGCAGGAGGTCCAGGGGCTGCTGCGCCACGCGCATCTACGCACGACCGCGCTCTACACCAAGGTCGACAAGAATCGGCTCACTCCGCTCGCACCCGAATGGCCGACGGCCACCTCGGGCCGGTGGTCACGATGAGCGGGCTACGCGAGCTGATGGACGGCTACCTGGCGACCCGGCGGGCACTCGGGTTCAAGCTCGTCGCGCCAGGCAAGACCCTCGATGCGTTCGTCGGCTGGATGGAAGACGCCGGCGAGCCCACGATCCGCCGCGATCTGGCGACCGCGTGGGCGGCACAGTTCTCCCGCGGCACGGTGCTGGAGCGATTGAACTACGTCCGCCAGTTCGCCGAGCACGTCGCCTGGTTCGATCCCGCGACTGAGGTTCCAGTCCTGGACGGGCGACCCTACGGCGCGCATCGACCTCGTCCGCTGATCTTCACCGACGAGCAGATTAACACCATGCTGGCCGCGGCAGGCAGGCTGACCCCACGAGTCCGGGCAGCGTCTTGGCAAACACTCCTCGGGTTGCTGACGGTGACCGGGATGCGGATCAGCGAGGCCCGCAACCTCAACGACGGCGACATCTCAGCCGATGAGTCCGGGGATGGCAGCGGTTGGGCGCGGGTCACGGACACGAAGTTCGGCAAGTCCCGCCTCGTCCCGCTCCACCCGACGACGATGACCGCGATCCGCCGATACCAGCGGTTGCGGGATCGCACGTTCCCGGTCCCGAAGACGACCGCGGTGTTCGTCGCCCGTCGCGGCACCCGGATCGCCCGCTCGACAGCGGGGAACACGTTCCGTGAGATACGCGAAGCAGCCGGCCTGGCAGGAGGCCCGACCGAACCGGCCGCCC
>CAKUSI010000577.1 GCA_934678955.1 uncultured Austwickia sp.
GCCTCGGCCTTCTCGTCGATTCCCAGCCCTGGTCGGCGGCTCGGCACGTTGCGACGACGGAGGTGCGAGAACACGGTGGCGCGGTGGATGCCGTACCTCTCGGCGAGTGCCTTGACGCTCATCCCGGCCAGGTAGTCGCCGACGAGCGCGTCCACCTCGGAGGCGGTGAGAAAAGTTTGAGCCGTCTCGACAGTCCTCACGACACGGCCACGATCGTCCTTCGGAGCGGTATCCTGGGGACGTCGAGAGATCTCGTAGACCCCACGGTTTAGGCGGTTGACCAGGGTTTTTGTCTTGGGGGCGGAGTTGCCGAACGTACTACTCAGGCACCCCATGGTCCGCCCCGGCATCGTGATGCCGGGGCGGATTCAACACTGGCGGGCGCTGAGCCCGAGCAACGGACCGTGGCCCCGCGCGTGGTCACCGTCCCGAGGACTCGGACGCCACCACCGACAGCAGTCCGCCCACCATGCCGACGTTCTTGAGGGACTGGATCGTGTTCAGCTTGCGCTGCAGCGGGTCGGTGTCCGCCCAGAAGGAGTGGCCGGCCAGCGTCGTCGGGATCATCGCCCCGGTCACCGCCACCGCGCCCAGGCGCGGGAACACCCCGGTGATCACCGACAGTCCGCCGAGCACCATGGCGGCCCCGTTGGCGCGCACGGCCGTGTCGGCGTACTCGTCCGGGATGCCGAAGTCGGTGGCCATCTTCACGCGCGCTCCGGGCTCCTTGACGGCCTCGTAGCCCAACCACACGAAGGGCGCACCGATCGCGACGCGGGTCAACAACGACAGCAGCTTCATGAGTGGCGAGCCTACTCCCGTTCCCTCTCTCCAGAAGGCGTGGAACATTGGACCGATGGCGCACCGTGCTGAGATCTGGACCATCGGGCACTGGACGTGCCCCGAGGCCCCGTTCCTCCAACCCCTGCTCGGCGCGGGGATCGACGTGCTCGTCGACGTGCGCGCCCAGCCGGGCTCGCGGCGCAGCCCCCAGTTCAGCCGAGACGCGATGCCCGCTTGGCTCGCGGACGCCGGCATCGACTACCTCCACCTCCCCGCGCTGGCGGGGCGGCGTCCCAGACAGGCGGGTGTTCCGCCCGAAGTCAATGCCGGGTGGCAGAACCAGTCGTTCCACAACTACGCCGACTACACCCTGACCCCCGAGTTCGAGGCTGGGCTCGCCGAGTTGACGGCCATCGCGACCGACCGCCGGGCCTGCCTGATGTGCGGCGAACCCCTGCCGTGGCGCTGCCATCGGAGCCTGATCGCGAACATCCTCACCGCCCGCGGTTGGACCGTGTGGCACCTCTCCACGACCGCGCCGCCGCGCCGGCACGAGTTCGGCGCGTGGGGAGCGAGGCCCCGGGTGGGCGGCGACGGAAGCGTCACCTACCCGCCCGAGTAGGGTGGGACACCCAGGCGTGGTCGACGTGGCTACGGCAGACGAACAGCGAAGGCGACCCGCATGATCGAGCTGACCGGCGTCACCAAGCGGTACCCCGACGGAACCGTCGCGGTCGACGACTTCCATGCGCAGTTCCCGCCGCACCGCACCACGGTGCTGCTCGGCAGCTCGGGTTCGGGGAAGACCACCATCCTGCGCATGGTGAACCGCATGGTCGAACCGACCGCCGGCACGATCACCATCGACGGCGACGACATCGCCGGGCGCGACCCCGTCCGGCTGCGGCGCAGCATCGGGTACGTCATGCAGAACGGCGGGCTGCTCCCCCACCGCAGCGTGCTCGACAACATCGCCACCGTGCCGCTCCTCAACGGGGTGCGCAAGCACGAGGCACACGCCCGCGCCCGCGAGTTGATGGCCCTCGTCGGCCTCGACGACAAGCTCGGACGCCGCTACCCCAGCCAGCTCTCCGGCGGCCAGCAGCAGCGCGTCGGCGTCGCGCGCGGGCTGGCGGCCGACCCGAACATCCTGCTCATGGACGAGCC
>CAKUSI010000578.1 GCA_934678955.1 uncultured Austwickia sp.
GCGCGTGGGACCTGTGACGGATGGAGCTCACGTGGCGGCACGGAAGGCGATCACGAAGGCCCGGCTTGGCGAGGTGGGGTCAAGTCCGCTGGGGTGGTGTACGAGGTTGATCCCTCGGTTGGGCGTGTCGGTCAGGCCGTGAGGGCCTGGAGTTCGGGTTTGGTCACCTCCTCGGCGATGGTGTTGGTGTCGACGGACTGGGCGCGGGCGAGGATGTCGAGTCCGAGGTAGCGGCGGCCTTCGGCCCATTCGTCGTGCTGCTCGGCTAGGACCGCGCCGACGAGCCGGATGATGCTGGCGCGGTCCGGGAAGATCCCGACGACGTCGGTGCGGCGCCGGATCTCGCGGTTGAGGCGTTCGTTGGGGTTGTTGGACCAGATCTGGCGCCAGATCTCTTTGGGGAATGCGGTGAAGGCGAGGATGTCTGCTCGGGCTTCCTCGAGGTGCTCGGCCACCTTGGGGAGCTTCTCGGTCAGGGCGTCGACGATGCGGTCGAACTGGGCGTGCACGGCCTGCGCGTCGGGCTGGTCGTAGATCGAGTGCAGCAGCGCCTTGACCCAGCCCCACGAGCTCTTCGGGGTCGCGGACATCAGGTTCGCCGCGTAGTGGGTGCGGCAGCGTTGCCAGGCTGCGCCGGGCAGGGTCGCGCCGATCGCGTTCACGAGGCCGGCGTGCGCATCGCTGGTGACGAGTTTGACCCCGGACAGGCCGCGGGCGGTCAGGTCGCGGAAGAACGCCAGCCAGCCGGCGCCGTCCTCACTGCTGGTGACTTGGATGCCGAGGATCTCGCGGTGTCCATCAGCGTTGACCCCGGTCGCGACGAGCACGTGCACCGGCACCACCCGGCCGCCCTCGCGGACCTTGAGCACGAGGGCGTCAGCGGCGGCGAAGGTGAACGGACCGGCCTGTTCGAGTCGGCGGGTGCGGAACTGTTCGACGTGCTCGTCGAGCTCGGTGGCCATCACCGAGACCTGCGACTTCGACAGCCCGGTGATGCCCAGGGTCTGCACCAGCTTGTCCATCCGCCGTGTGCTGACGCCGAGCAGGTAGCAGGTCGCCACCACGCTGGTCAGCGCCCGCTCGGCCCGCTTACGCCGTTCGAGCAGCCAGTCCGGGTACAGGCTGCCCTGGCGGAGCTTGGGCACAGCGACGTCGAGGGTCCCGACGCGGGTGTCGAGGTCGCGGTGCCGGTAGCCGTTGCGGGAGTTGACCCGATCATCACTGCGTTCGCCGTAGCCGGCGCCGCACACAGCGTCGGCCTGGGCCGAGAGCAACGCGTTGACGAAGGTGGTGAGCAGGTCCCGCATCAGGTCAGGGCTCGCCTGGGACAGCTGCTCACTCAGGAAGCGGGCAGGGTCGATACTGGGTACAGCGGTCATCGTTGTGGTTCCTTCTTCGAGTCGGTTTTCGCAGATCACTCGAAGGATCCACCCGGTGGCCGCGCCTACGTTGGAGGCACGCGCTCACTCAGGTCGTCGTACACCACTCTGCTGGACTCCACTCGAGGTGGTCGAGGGGACCGGGTGTTAGTCCGGCACCGCGAGGGACGCTGCCGATCTTGGGTGCTTCGGTGCGAACCTCTCCTCGCCGCTTCCTCCGGACTGAAGTCACCGACCGGAGGGACTCGCCGCCGTCATGGTTCATTCGGTCGGCTCGATGTCGTGCCCTGCGTTGATGTCGGTCGAGGCCTGGCGGAGCATCTCGGCACCAGGCTCAGGGGCTGATATCGCTCGCATGATCGGATGGACCCCAGTGGGTGGGGGAGCGGCATACGATCGCGCGACCGGTCACTGGTCTCACCTTGCGCCACTGCTGTCGGGATATTTCACGAGGTCAGTGCGCTAACCCGACAGCAGTGAACGATCGCGAGATCGACCCACCCTGATCGGGCTGCCTGAGACCTACCTGGATGGGGCTGCCGGAGGCTCACCCGGATCGGGCTGCC
>CAKUSI010000579.1 GCA_934678955.1 uncultured Austwickia sp.
GGGTAGCCCGCCCCGCTGCTCACGACCACCACGCGGCGGCAGCGGCGGCCCGCGACCCGGGCGAACTCCTGCGCCAGCCCGCCGCCCCAGGAGATCCCGAGCACGTCGACCTCGTCGTATCCCAGGTCGTCCAGCGCCCGGCACAGTATCTTTGCCAAGGTCCCGAACCGGTAGGGCCCGCGGGCACCCGGAGAACGGCCGATCCCCGGCGGGTCGACGCGGATCACTTCGATGCGAGGATCCAGGCGGTCCACGAAGGGCTGGAACAACTGCAGCGGCGCCCCGATCCCGTTGAGCAGGAGCAGCGGCGTCCGGGTGCCGTCGCCGGGAGAGATCTCGAAGAACAACCCGCGGCGCCCCACCCGGTGCACGAAGGTGCGGCTCGCGCGCCGGCGACGAGCCCGGGGGGTGCGTGGCGCGTCCCCGCGCCGGGCGTCCCGCAGGGTGCGCGCGGCACCTCGCGCGCGCCCCGTCACCCGGCCTGACCGCGCCTTCCTCGTCCGCCGCCGAAGGCTGGTCGTCGTCATGGGCCCCTCGCCTCTCCTCAGTGATCTGGCTCGCGTATCTGGCTCGCGCCAGCGCCGCCTTGTCCGGCTCGTGCCACCGCGTTGTCCCGCTCGCCACCGCCGCGTTGTCCGGCACGCGCCGACGTCGCCCCGATGGTCGAATCGCCGGAGTCGCGCCGATTGCCTGCAACGCGCAGAATCGTCGGTGTCGCGCTTCGCCGCGAGTGTGCCAGAGCCGACCGACAACCGCCTCGTCGCGGGCCTCCACGAGGGCGCCGGCGAGGCACCTTCGCGGCGATCGTCCAGGCCTCCGGCAGCTTTCCCGGTCCGTGTCCTGGGTGAGCAGACGCACACCACATGCCCGATTCCGGACACGAGCGCCGCTTCGACGGTTATCGTTGCGCAAACGCCAGGGGGTGACGTTCATGGGATCCACGTCCGGACTGAACCCTGCCCTCACGACCCCCCTGACCCGACGCCAAGCGCTCAAGCTCGGGGCCGCAGTCACGCTGGGAGGCGCCGCGCTGGGGCTGGGGGCCTGTGGCGCAGCGCCGGATTCGATCAACACGCAGCTCGTTCACGGAGCCACCGGCGGAGGCCTGAAAGACACCCTCGACCCGCACTTCCCGGTCACGATGCCGGACATCGCGCGGGTCCGCAGCCTCTACGAACCGCTGCTGAGGTTCACCCCCGACTACCGGGTCGAGCCGTGCCTCGCCGAGGAAACGTCTCACAACGCGGACGCCACCGAGTGGACCTTCCGGCTGCGCCGGGGGGTGACCTTCCACGACGGGCGGGACTTCACCGCCGAGCACGTGAAGGCGTCGGTCGAGCGGTTCGCCAACCCCGACAAGCCCGCCCCCTACGGCGTAGACCTCGCCCCCGTCATCGACTTCGCTTCCTGCCGGGCCCTGGACCCGCACACGTACCGGATGGTGCTCAAGGAGCCGTACGGGATCATGGACGAGGCGCTCGCCCAGTACTCCCTCGGCATGGTGCCCGCCGACTTCGACGTGAACCACCCCGTCGGCACCGGCCCGTTCACGTACGACCGATTCGTCCCCGGCCAGCGCAGCCGGTTCCTCCGACACGGCGACTACTGGGACGGCCCCGCGTCCGTGGATTCGCTGGTCATCATCGACTTCAGCGACGACGCCGCGAAGGTCAACGCGCTCCTCGCCGGCCAGGTCCAGACGATCGACAACCTGCCCGCTTACCTCGCGGGGACCATCGAGCAGCAGGGCGCCCGCACCCTCGTCTCCGAGACCGGCGGGTGGGTCCCGTTCACGATGCGGGTGGACGCTGCGCCGTTCTCGGACGTACGGGTCAGCCAGGCCATGCGGCTGATCGTGGACCGCCAGCAGATGATCGACCAGGCGCTCAGCGGCTTCGGCCGGGTCGGCAAC
>CAKUSI010000580.1 GCA_934678955.1 uncultured Austwickia sp.
CGTTCGATCGCCTCGGCCCAGTCGCCGCCCTCACGCACCCAGCCGCGGGCCGCCAGCCGGCTGCCCTTGACGTCGATCGCGATGCCGATCCGGTCACCGTGCTCGCCGATGACCCGCTCGCACCATTCCGGGTTCTCCAGCGCGGCGGTGCCGATGTTCACCCGCCGGCAACCCGTCGCGAGGGCGCGTTCGAGGCTGGCGTCGTCGCGGATGCCGCCGGACAGTTCCACGTTGAGGCTCAGCCGCGCCGTGATCGAGGCGATCACCTCGGCGTTCGAGCCCCGTCCGAAGGCGGCGTCCAGGTCGACCAGGTGCAACCACTCCGCACCCGCCGACTGCCAGCGCAGGGCGGCGGCGAGCGGGTCGCCGAAGACCTTCTCGGAGCCGGCAACGCCCTGGGTGAGCTGGACGGCCTGACCGTTCTGGACGTCGACGGCGGGCAACAGGGTGAGTGCGGTCACGATGCTCGACCCTAGCCGGTGCCGCCGAAAGGGGACGCCAGCTCGTGCGGGTGTGGACGGGACATCGGTCAACCGGCGAGCAGGTCGAGCAGCACGACGGCCTCGTTGTGCCGCTCGTCCTTCGCGCCGTAGAGCAGCGTCACCCGCGGCTGCGTTCGCCAGTCCGCGACCCGCGCGGAGAGATCCGGGTTGGCCCGCAGTTCGGCGGTGTAGCGGCGGGTGAACTCCTCGAACCGCTCCGGCAGGTGACCGAACCAGCGGCGCAGCTCGGTGCTGGGCGCGAGCTCCTTGGCCCACTCATCGAGCCGGGCGCGCTGCTTGCTGATCCCCCGTGGCCACAGCCGGTCGACCAGCACGCGGTAGCCGTCCTCGTCCGCCGCGGGCTCGTAGATCCGCTTCAGGACGAACTCCGTCCCGGGCTGTGCCATGGCTACCTCCTGGTCCGGCCGGGCAGTCCGATCATCCTACGCAGCGGCGTTTCTCGGTGGGGCCCAGGCCGGGTCGGCCGGTGCCTCGGCGACCATCGAGGGCCCGCCGCCCGCGGTCACTAGGGGTGTTCGGCGTGCCCCCGGGGCGATGGACGAGCGGATCCCGGTCCGTGGAGCGCGCTGGTAGGCTGCCACGGTCGCCGCTCGCGCCATGTCTGCGGCCCGTGTGCGGGCCAGCCATCCGATCCGGCGGGGCAAGCATCACCAGAGGCGGGCTACCGCGAAATGGAGTGAGCAAGCACCTCATGTGCGGAATCGTCGGGATGATCGGCTGGGGTCCTGTCAACCAGGAGATCTACGACGCGCTGTTGCTGCTGCAGCACCGCGGCCAGGACTCCACCGGCATAGCCACCGCCGAGCCGAACGGCATCTTCCATCTGCACCGGGCCAAGGGCCAGGTCCGGGAGGCGTTCCGCACCCGTGACATGCGTTCGCTGCTGGGCAATCTCGGCCTGGGTCACGTCCGGTACGCCACGAAGGGGTTGGCCTCCAGCGAGGAGGAGGCACAGCCGTTCTACGTGAACGCGCCCTACGGCATCGTCCTGGTGCACAACGGCAACCTGACCAACACCCGCGAGCTGACCAGCGAACTCTTCCACAAGGACCGCAGGCACCTGAACACCAGTTCGGACACCGAGCTGCTGGTCAACGTGCTGGCGAACGAGCTGCAGAACTCGATGAACGGCATGGACCTCAACCCCGAACAGGTGTTCCAGGCCGTGACCCGCGTCCACGAGCGGGTCGAGGGGTCGTATGCCGCGATCGCCCTCATCGCCGGCTACGGGCTGCTGGCCTTCCGTGACCCGTTCGGCATCCGCCCATTGATCCTGGGACGGCGGCCCGCGCCGTCCAAGTTCGGGGCGAGCACGCGGTACGAGTGGGTGGTGTCGTCGGAGTCGCTGGTGCTGGAGAACGGCGGGTTCGAGGTCGTCCGCGACGTGCTGCCCGG
>CAKUSI010000581.1 GCA_934678955.1 uncultured Austwickia sp.
AGGGAGACGGGGGCGCTGCGCCCCTCCACGGTCTGCCTCTACTACCACGAGCCGGCCCGGGTCTTCGGGCTCACCTCGGGAGCGACCAGCGAGACCCGCAACCGCCTCGTCCGCTCAGGCGCCGAGGTCCTGCAGGAGTACCGCACGTGGTCGAAGTGGCACGGCGACGTCCTCAAGGCCGACGTCCTGGACCTCGTCGGCGACGCTCGCTGCCTTCCGCCGCGAGCGATGATCCCCGTCGGGCGCACCGAGACCTGGCACCGCCGCGCCGGCGACGTCGACCTCCAGGCAGTCGCGGCGGCCCGGTGGGGCGTAAACGCCGGCGTACCCGAGGAGCTCTGATCGATGCTCGCTCTCCATGCGAGCCGGTTCTCACCCCACCAGCTACTAGCCTGGCGCTGTCCCGATGGTGCTCTTAGCAGCCCACGATTCAGGAGATCTCCTCGAATGGCGGGCATCCTGGTAGCGGTCAACAGCAAGGGAGATTCAGATGGCGCAGCGCGTGCAGGTCGTACTCATCGATGACGTCGACGGTGGAGCAGCAGACGAGACGATTTCCTTCGGTCTGGACAGGGTGTCTTACGAAATCGATCTGTCCGAGGCTAATGCCGAGAAGCTGCGTGAAGCTCTCACGGAGTGGACGAAGCACGCGCGGCGTGCTGGCGGGCGTCGGTCGGCGGGTCGCCGGCCCGTGGCCGTCGGTCGTCGTCAGGACCTCGATGCGATCCGGACGTGGGGCCGAGCTAACGGGTACAAGGTGAGCGACCGTGGTCGAATCTCAGGTGAGCTGCAGGATGCCTACGACAAGGCCAACGGCTGACCCAGCGTCGTCGGTCACTGGGCGCCCTGGCACCTCGGTGGCCACCTCACCCTCGTAGGTCCGGGGAAGACGTCGACACGCGCGTCACGAGTTCTGCCTCAGCGGCGCTGGGTCACGGGCATAGTTCCGTCGGCAGCTTTCTGGCACAACTCTCAACTGGATCGAAGGAGTATGAGGTGGACGACGACAGACCACACGATCGGCCAACCGTTTACGCCGCCATTACGCGCGTCCTGCGCGCCGACCCACGCCTATACGGCTCTCAGGCCATATTCAACCAAGCGCTGACCTTCGCACTCGTCGAGATCGGTAGCGCGGAGGAGCTTCCGGACTTCGCGGACGGCGTTGACTCCATGAACCGCGTTCCCGCTGCCAGCGCACTTCTGACGAAGCTCCGGCACAAGCTCAACGAGGAGGACGTCGACACGCTCAAAACCGCAGTGCGGGAAACCGATAAGGTCCGTCACGGACGCGACCGCCCGAGATACCTCACACCGCACGAGGTGGACGCACTCGCACGACTCGATGAACACCCCGCCCTCCGTGCGCTGTCCCTGGCTGAGGCCAACGAGCGCGACGAGGAATGGGTCCGAGAGCAGGCCATCGAGGCAATGGAACAAGAGCGCGCCTACAGCTACCTCGAACTGCTCGACTGGGAGGAGACCGAACGCCGCCTCCGCGCACTCCCCGTCGGCCACCACCACGACGACCCCGACAGCAACCCGGCCCAGGAGTGCCCCGTCTGCGAGCACACCGCCCTCATCACCACCGGAAGCGATGACTACGGCTACGGCGTCGGGTCAGGCCACTGCTTCGTTTGCAGCTACCACCGCTCCCGGGCGGCAGCGAACGAGCAGGGGTACTACCTGGAGATGGCTCGGCTGATGAGCAAGGACTGAACAGCGAGCCACACCGCTTGCCGGCGACCGCCCAGAGCGTGTCGTAAGCACTTCCTAAGGTGCGCGTCATGAGCCACCTGACGCCCACCCGAGACCGTCTTCGAGCCCCCCGTTCGGCCTTGACCTGTGCCGTAGACTTGCTCTCAGTCGGTCCCTTTCGGACTTCGGCTGGACAGGT
>CAKUSI010000582.1 GCA_934678955.1 uncultured Austwickia sp.
CGCGCGGTTGCCCTCCTCTACCACCGGCAGGCCGTTGTCGTCGAGCTTGGGGCCCTCGGCGCCGGCGAAGCCGTCGCAGGCCACGCCAGGCGGCATCACCGCGACGACGTCGCAGTTCACGCTACCGTCGGCCTCGGGGTTGAGCGGGCGGGGCAGGCACGCCGCGCCGAGCGCGCTCGCGATCTGGCGGATGATCTCCGTCAGCGCGCCGCTGAAGCTCTCCTGGCAGATCGACTGCACCGTCACCTTCGCGCCCGCCGCCTCGAGCTGCTGCGCGGCCTGCACGATGCGGACGGGCGGGAACGCGACGCCGCGGCCGGGCACGTTGCACGAGGGCGCGAGCCGGTTCGGCATCGCGACGTCCACCCGCTCCTCCATCCGGTCGTCCCGGATAGCCAGGTCGGGCGAGATGAGCGCCGGGTAGTTCGGCGAGCTTCCGGGGCCCGCGACCAGGTCGACCGGGATGCCGGTGATCGGCGCGTAGATGAGGAGGCCGGGCCGGGCGCGGGTCTGGACGAGGCCGCGTACGTAGCGGCTGATCGGGTGCAGCGCGCCCGGATGAGCGAAGCAGCGGAGGTTCAGGTCGGTGCTGCTGTAGGTCGGGCTCGCCGGATCGAAGAGGTTCAGATCCTTCGCCGAGCAGTCCTCCTCGTCCGTCACCGGGATGATCGCGAGGACCGCGTTCGGACGGAGGAAGCCGTCGTTCGTCACGTTGCCGTGGCCCTGCGTCCGATTGAAGAACGGGACGTCGATGCCGTCCGGCGCGCCCGGCGTGCCGATGGCGGTGAAGCCGGGCGCGGTCCAGTCCGTGGCGCCGGTCGGGGAGACGGCCTTGAGGACCGCCTCGAGCTGCTGCTCGAAGCCGCACCCGCCGACGCCGGTCACCGCGACGCAGCCGACCTGCTCGCCGAACTCGTTTGGCGTCGGCCCGGCCCCGGGCCTGAAGTTCATGAAGCGCGGGTAGGTGGCCATGCAGTCGGGATCCGCCGTCTGGCCCTGGGTGCGCAGCACGCCGTCGTCGCCGTAGTCGCGCATGAGGCAGGTCGGGACGGTGAAGCCGCCGACGCCCATGTCGGAGGTGATGACGCCGACGTTCAGGTCGTTGACCGGCTTGAAGTCGTTCGGGCCGTTGGGGTCTCCGTCGAGCTCGAAGTCGCCGGAGGCGAGGATCTCGACCATCCGCGGGAGCTCGGCCGCCAGCGACGCCTGCTCTTCCGCCATCGAGTTGGAGTTGTCGACCATGAAGAGGAGGTCGACCTTGTCCACGTTCGCGACCGAGATCGACTGGGCGACGGTGACCTGCGTGCAGGGGTTCACCGGCCGGCCTTCGCGCTCGATGCAGCCGCCCGCCACCGCGATGATGAGGCCCGGCACGATGAGCCCGCTCAACGGGAGCCGCGCGCGATTCTTACGCCAGTCCATGGTTCCTCCTGGGAAGCTCTAGCGCTCGCCGACCCCTCAACCTGAGAAACACGGGGTCGCCACGAGCGGCCGTACGTTACTCGCATCCCGCTCGTGAGATCAACCGATCCGATCACCGCGGGGCCAACCCGCGCGGCCGAGAGGAGCGCAGCGGCGACCTCCAGCAAGGCCCGCGCCCCGCCCGATCCCACGCCCCCCTCCGCCCGAGGCCTCCGGAAACAGGCAACTTCGTTGCCGCCGACGGCCAACGCCCTTGGCAGCGCGCGCCCGCGCCGCCCGTGTCGACAGCCACAACGGAAAACCGGGTCCCCATTCGTGTTTTTCCGTCGCGAGGGCACCCCCCGAGCTCCCCATTCGTGTTTTTCCGTCGCGAGGGCACCCCTCGAGCTCCCCAATCGCCTCTTTCCGTCGCGAGGGCACCCCTCGAGCTCCCCATTCGTGTTTTTCCGTCGCGAGGGCACCCCTCGAGCTCCCC
>CAKUSI010000583.1 GCA_934678955.1 uncultured Austwickia sp.
GAGGTCCTCGTGGGCAGGGAGTGTGGTAACTCCTGATCCTGAGGGCCCCGACCCCCACCTCAGCACACCCGCCTCACTCGGCGTGTCGCCCCACCCCCACCGCAGGTACGAAGAGCCGCATTGACGGACCAGATCATGCAGTTCGCTCCGCGCGTCCTGGAGAAGCATCGTTGGGTCAATCGCGGCTGGGCTGCGGCCGGAGTGGCTCTCTTGTTCACTCTGGCGGGCACTGTCAGCGTTGCCACACTCACGCCTTCGGGGTGAAGTAGTGAGCCATGATCTCCGCTTCCCGCCGCTCTCGACGTGCCAGCGCAGGAGCTTATTGCAGGGCGGCTTAGGCGGAGCGGCATGAGTGACGGCGCTCACTGAACTTCCCCACTTTCGCTCATCGAATCTCCCCACCCTGGGTCGCTCCGTCGCATGAGGCGGGCCTCCCTCGATGCTGGTGGTCTCTGACCACACACCAGCTTCCGAGGGAGGCCCTGTTCCTCATGCTTTCAGAGAGGAGCAGCGTGGATATCCACGCTCTGAAACGGCAGGGGATGACGATCAGCGAGATCGCCCGCCGCACCAACCATGACCGAAAGACGATCCGGGCGTACCTGAACGGGGAACGTGTTCCCGGAGTCCGTAAACGCGCGACCCCGGACGGCTTCGACCGGTTTGTCGAGTACGTCACCGCCCGACTGGTCGAGGACCCGCATCTGTGGGTCGTGACGTTGTGGGACGAGCTGCGTCCGCTCGGTTTCGACGGCTCGTATCAGACCCTCACCCGGCAGATCCGCGACCGCCAGTTGCGGCCGGTGTGCGCGGCGTGCGCGCACGTCACCGAGCGCCCGAACGCGGTCATCGAGCACCCGCCCGGGGAGGAGACCCAGTTCGACTGGCTCGAGTTGCCCGACCCGCCCGCGCATTGGGGGTTCCCGACGAAGAAGGCGTTCCTGCTGGTCGGGTCGCTCGCGCACTCCGGTGTCTGGCGGGCAGTGCTGTCCCCGTCGATGGATCTCCCGCATCTGCTGGCCGCGATGACGACCGTCCTCGGCCTGTTGGGCGGATTGACTCGCGACTGGCGGTTCGATCACATGCGGACCGTCCTCGACCCCGCGACCGACGACCTGACCCCGATGTTCGCAGCGTTCGCGAAACATCACGCCGTGACGGTCATCGCCTGCCGGCCCAGGTCAGGGAACCGGAAGGGTGTGGTCGAGAAGAACAACCACACCGCCGCGCAACGCTGGTGGCGCACCGTTCCCGACGAGCTCACCGCCGAGCAAGCGCAGGCTGCCGTCGAGGCATTCGCGAAGGGCCAAGACCAGCGGCGACGCGAAGACCTCGAAGGCACCACGACCGCGGCGGCCATGTTCGCGGCCGAGCGTCTGCGGCCATTGCCGGTCACGGTGTTCCCGGTGGTGGTGACCGAGGAACGCACCGCGACCCGACAGGCGCTGACCGACTGGCGCGGCAACCGCTACTCCGTGCCACCCGAGCTGGCCGCCGCGAAAGTCGTCGTGCATCAGCGGCTCGGCGCCGACACCATCGACATCGCCACGCTCGGCGGCGCCGTCGTTGCCCGGCACCGGGTCGCCGAACCCGGGCTCGGGGTCACGATACGGGACACCGGCCACGTCACCGCGCTCGAAACCGTCGCGATGGCGTCGGCGCCGCCGGGACGCCCGCACCGCCGCAAGGAACGCATCCCACCCGGACCCGCCGCCCGACGGGCCGCCCAGGTCCTCACCGGCACCCAACAGCCCTCGACCGTGATCAGCCTCGCCGCGTACGAGCAGGCCGCGAAGAACAGGAACACCCTGCGATGACCACGAAGACCGCAGCATCCACTTACCAGCAACTACGGAACCACCTCGTCGACCTGAAACTCGCCGACGCCGCCGA
>CAKUSI010000584.1 GCA_934678955.1 uncultured Austwickia sp.
CAACGCGGGAAGGTGGTGGTGGTCGGGGCTGGCCTGGCCGGCCTTGCGGCTGCCCGCCGATTGGCGGTCTACGGGTTCGAGGTGGTGGTCCTTGACCGGAACCCACAACCGGGCGGTGCTTGCCGCTCGATCGTCGAGGACGGGTTCGTGTTGGACCTGGGGTTCCACGTGGCGCCCGGCGGTTCCCTCGAGGAGGTCTGTGATCCTGCGGAGTACCTGCCCCTGCTCCGGCCGCTGGGGACGCCCCTCCTGCAGGGGTCCACGGGGCCGGTGGACCTGGAGGAAGCGCGGTTGTTCACACCGCACGGGGCCCCCTTTGACGAGATGGCCGAGGAGTTGGGTGGGCTGGGCGACTTCGCCGCCATGACGCTGTCGGTGCACCCGGATCGACCGTGGGCCGAGGTGCTGGGTGAGGATCGTCCCGCCCTCACCACGGTGTATCGGGCGCTATCCATGAGTGTGGACGGCTCGGCGATGTTCAACCGGACGAACGACATCGCCGAAGCCTGGCTCGGCGGGTCCGGCGCCCTTCTCGCTGGTGGCATGGCCGACCTGGTCGGCCTTCTTGCGCAGGGCGTCCGAGTCACCTGCGGGGTCAACGTTGAGCGGGTGACTCGCGGGTCGGATTCCTGGTTGCTTGACACCACCAGTGGGCCGGTTGCCGCGGATTTCGTGATCAGCCCCCGGGGAGCCGACGTGCAGCACGGCCCACTCGAGTGGAGTTGCTCGTGGTTCGCCGCTCCCGAAGCGCCCACGCAGCACCCAGGGGTGCAATTCTGGCCCTTGTCGCCTCAGGTGTCGATCCACACCTGTGTGGTCAGCAATGCCGCTCCGGAGCGCGCTCCCCACGGTGCACTGATTTCGGCGACCTGGAACGGACCCGACATCGACGTCCGGAGGCGCTTGGGCGAGCTGTACGGCACTGACACCGAAGCGTGGCGGCTGCTGGCGCAGCAACGCTTCGGCAGCGCACCGTCGGCGCTTTCCAGTCGTGAAGTGGCTCGGGGGCATTGGGAGCTCGGTCGAGCCTTCGGGCATGTTCCGTCAGTTCGCTTGGGCGAGGAACTCGCGGACGGGTTGGCCGCAAAGCAGCTCGGTGTCCGCGCCTTCGGGCCGCTGCGCCGCGAGATGCGCCGTCGTTGGCAATGGGAACAAGCCGCCATGTCGGAGGACTGACCAACCGAGTGGGGCGCGGGCGCGCTTGGATCGACAAGCTCGACACCGACGCGAGGTTCTCAGCTGTCGGCCATGTCTCCGGCGAGGTATTCCGAGTAGGCCGGCAGGTCGAGCTGGCCCGAGCCGGAGACGCCGATCACGATCACCGGTGAGCTGCCGTCCTCGGCGGCCTGTCGAGCCTCGCGCAGGGCGCCGGCGATGGCGTGGTTCGACTCGGACGCCGGGACGATCCCCTCGGTCCGGGCGAACAGGACGCCGGCGGCGAACGCCTCGCGTTGCTTGACGCTGATGGCGTCCAGCAGGCCGAGGTGCTTCACGAAGCTGATCAGCGGGGCCATGCCGTGGTAGCGCAGTCCGCCGGCGTGCACCGGGTCGGGCACGAAGTCGGGGCCTAGCGTGTACATCTTCAGCAGCGGCGTCATGCCGGCCGTGTCGCCGAAGTCGTAGCGGTACTCGCCCTCGGTCAGCGACGGCGCAGCCTTCGGCTCGCAAGCGACGAGCCGGGTGGACGTCCGGCCGTCCAGGTTCTCGCGCAGGAACGGCAGCGCCAGCCCGGCCAGGTTCGAGCCGCCGCCGGCGCAGCCGTAGACGACGTCCGCCTGGGTTTCGCCGAACTCGGCCAGCTGCAGCAGCGCCTCCTGGCCGATCACGGTCTGGTGAAGCAGCACGTGGTTCAGCACCGAGCCCAGCGAATAGGACGCGTTCTGGTC
>CAKUSI010000585.1 GCA_934678955.1 uncultured Austwickia sp.
ACCCGAGGCAGGCACGGATCGCGCACCCTGCTCGCCGCGACCGGCGGGCAGCTGGATCTGGCCGCCGGGACCGCACAGGTGGTCGACACCGTCGGCGCGGGCGATTCCTTCATGAGCGGCCTGGTCTCCGGGCTGTGGGACGGCGGCCTCCTGGGTTCGCTCCGCGCGAGGGAGCGGCTGCGCGGCGCCTCGCTCGCCGACGTCCGGCCCGCCGTCGAACGAGCCACTCGCTGTGCCGCGATCACCGTCTCCCGCGCCGGCGCCAACCCGCCGACACGGGCCGAGCTGGGCCTTTGACGGTTCCGTCCGGAGGCGCGTCGGCGCGCGGCCGGTAGACTTCGCGGCATAACCATGCCCGGGCCGTCGCGCGCGCCCTGGCCGGACCACATCATGGGGGGGGACATCCATGACTATTCGCTCGCGCTGGGTTGCTCTCGCGGCACTCCCGTTCCTCGTCGCCGGCTGCGGATCGGGGGGCGATCAGGGGGCGGGAGCAACCGGCGGCTCCACGACGACGACAACCGCCCAGGCAGCCAACCTCCTCGAGCTCTGCCGCCCCGGGGAAGCCGTCGACAAGGACGCGTTCGTCGCCGCCTCCCAGCAGTCGGGCGACAAGGCCTCCACGTTCCGCGTGGAGGGCACCATGTCGGTGCCGACCGGCGCCACCAACACCTCCGGTCAGGTCTCGGGCGAGTTCGACACGAGCGACCGCTCTAACCCGCGGATGAAGCTCGACATCACCGCCGCAGGAAGCCGGCTTCAGATGCTCATGGTGGACCACTCCGTCTACCTCCAGATGCCGACGAGCGGCGGCAAATACCTGAAGGCGCCCCTGTCCGACGCCGAACGGGAGCAGTTCACCGACGTCAACGTCGCCCAGAGCATCGAGAAGGGGCGCGATTCGATCCGCGACCTGCGCTGCGTCGGCCGGGAGACGATCGACGGCGTCGAGACCGGGCACTACAGCTACACGGTCGACGCGGCGGCGCTGCTTCCGACCGGCACGGCAACGGCCACGGCCTCCCCGACGACCTCGGCGCAGCAGATCGCCGCCGAACTCTGGGCCGGGGCCGACAACCTGCCGGTCAAGTCCGCGACGACCGCGTCCGGGGCCCCCAGTGAGTTCCGGTTCAGCCGCTGGGGCGAGCCGGTCGCCATCACCGCACCGGATCCCGCTCAGGTGCAGGACCTGTCCGGAGCACAGACCGGCGCCACCCGCTGACGGGCCGCCCGGCCCAGCATTCACCCCGTACGATCGACCAGTCCCGCGACGCGCGGCGACCCCGACCGGGGTTGCCGCCGCAGCCGGACCCGAGGAGCCCACGATGACCACGAAGACCCGCCGCCTCGCCGCGATCCTGATCGCAGTTCCCCTCGCCCTCGCGGGCTGCTCCTCCGGCGAGGAGGCCTCCCCGCAGCCGGGCACGACGTCGATCTCCTTCGGCGATCTCACCCCGGGCGCGTCCGTCGATCGCGAGAGGTTCTTCGAGGCCACCAAGGCCGCCGCCGAGCGCGACAAGACGTACACGTTCACCGCCGAGCTCGGCGACGGCGGCCAGGTGATGAAGGCCTCCGGGCAGGTCGACAACCACGACGCGAACAACCCCAAGCGACACATCACCGGCTCGTTCCTGACCTTGGGCGAGGTGGAGATGGTGATCGCCGGCGGGCAGGTCTACACGAAGATCGCCGGCCGTAACGACGGCAAGTACGCGGTGGGCCCCGTGGCCGACCGCGTCGAGCAACTGCTCAACGACACCGGCGCCCGGGCGAGCAACGACGCCTCGATCGCCAACCAGATCGTCTACGTCGGGGAGGAGGAGGTCAACGGGCAGAAGACGCGCCACTTCGCCCTCTACATCGACGAGGCGAAGGCCCG
>CAKUSI010000586.1 GCA_934678955.1 uncultured Austwickia sp.
CGTTCGGAGCGCGCGCCAATCCGGGCGAGCACCTCTTGTCGGGTGGGGGTCGAGGCCTCCCGGCTCAGCAGCCGCACCAGGTACGCGTTGAGCGACATTCCTTCGGCGGCGGCCGACGCCTTGAGGCGGTCGCGGACCTGCGCGTCGACGTCTCTGATCTGCACGAGAACACCCATACATGCAGTTTGTACATGACCGCATCGTTACTGCGAGAAGCGCAGCCCAGCTGCTCGCGGGCGGTCGCGCCCCATGAGCACGCTATTGAGCCCGCGATCACCTCACAGCAAAGACAGCCCGCGGTGTTGGATGTCGTTGCGCCAGGCTCGTTGGTCGTTGTGCGCGACGAGGAGTGGCTCGACACTCAGGTGTCGCAGACCCGCGACGGAACCCCTCCTCACCTGCCAGGGTCTGTCCGAGCTCGTCGCCGGGACCATCGCCCAGTTCAAACCAGACGCTTGACACGATTGTCCCGCTCGACCCACGTCCTGGCCAGCGCCACGCTGCACACCCGGACCGGGGACCACCCGAGGGTGTTGACCACGTGGTGCTGCACGGCAGGATGAAGCCGGTCGAAGCATGCGGCGGCCGTCAACGATGCTCCAATTGGTCTGCCGTGATCGCCCAACCTTGGCGACGCATCCAGGCAACGAAGCGCGGCCACCTGTCATCACCCAGCCGCCACCGCCGGGCGAGCATGTCATCGAGCGCAGCCGCGGCAATCTCCGGATCGACACCCACCGCGTAGGCTGTGAACTCGCCGCACCCCTGGAAGTCGAGTCTGCTCACCCAGGGTTCTCCGAGGCCTTGACCCTCACGACGGAGTCCGGCATCGTCCGTGACGACGACGTCTGCGTGGCCGAAGATCGCCGCCTGCACAACATGCTGGTCCTTGGCGTTGATGCGGGCGAGCTCGTCGAAGCGGAGGCCGGTCGGCACCGGAACGACCGCCTCGGGAAAGGCAGCGGCCATTGCCTTCAGTAAGCGGTCACGCGCGGCGCCGTCCATGGAATCGGGTAAGTGACGACACACCTCGTCGAGGATCCGCTCGGACCACAAGGGTCGATAGAGGTCGGCTTCCGCCAGCGTGAGCAGCACGTCTCGGACACGCGCAGGCACGAGAACGTGAGCATCCAGCACCGCAGTGAAACTCACAGGCGCCCACCCGCGACATGCAGCGACATCGCTCAGATGTCGTCGTCGTAGAGGCCGGCCTCAGCGCTGACGCGTGCGAGGTCGTCCAGGGCGGCCCGACGTTCCGACAGGCGCCGCTCGGCAAACGCGAGCACATCTGCGGTCTTGATCCGGCGATGGGTCCCGACATATCGACACGGCAGCCGACCGTCATCGACGAGTCGACACACGTAGGTGCGCGAGACGCCGAGCATCTTCGCGGCCTGGCCCGTCGTGACGTCCTTGTCGACCGCTCCGATGACCACCCCGCCGTGATGAGTCAGAAGCGTGAGCGTCTCGGCCAGTGCCTCGGCGATCTCCGGCGGCACGTCGGTGCTCCGCCCGCCGATGCTCACCTGGATGCGCGCCCCGGCCCGACCCGCATCGCGGGCAGCGCGAGCCAGTCCTGCGACAGACTCGTGCAGGTCGTCGTCGGCTGCGGTGCTGAACGTGTGGCTGCCCGTGACGGTCATGATGTGCCCCTTCGTCGGACCCATCAGGCTACGTTGTAAACGCTATAAGCGAAACCAGATTGCGTTTAACAGATCTACTAAGGGTCCAGGTCGATGTCGTCTGGCCCGGCTGCGCCGTGCCCGTCCCGCGCCGCCGCGCGTGGAGGTGGGCCTCAGGCGCCATCTGCGCGCTCTTGCTTCCGCCGCGCGCGTAGGCG
>CAKUSI010000587.1 GCA_934678955.1 uncultured Austwickia sp.
ATCCAGCACCGAGTCATCCAGCACCGAGTCATCCAGCACCGAGTCATCCAGCACCGAGTCACCCAGCGGGGTCTCGCTCGAGCGCGGGTAGGCGCCCGGCGTGCGCCGCTCGTTGCCCGTCTCGGTCGTGAGACCCGCGCGCTCCTGGTAGCTGCCCACGAGCTCGACGAGCGCCTCGCCGCGCGGCCGTCGTCCGGGCACGATGTCGCAGCTGGCGACCTTGCTTTCCTGGATGGAGACGTTCGGGTCGAGCGTGATGCCGAGCAGGTCGTTCGCGGAGTCGCCCTGTACGACGGCGCCCGTGCCACCCTGCGCCCAGTGGTACGGCATGCCGATCTGGTGGACGGTCCGGCCGCTGATCTGCAGCGGTGTCATCCGCTCCGTGACGAGCACGCGCGCCTCGACCGCCGCCCGGGGGCTGACCACCGTCGCCCAGCCGCCGTTGACCAGGCCTCGCTCGGTGGCCAGCGCGGGGCTGATCTCGACGAAGAACTCCGGCTGCAGCTCCGCCAGATAAGGCTGCCAGCGGCTCATCCCGCCGGCGGTGTGGTGCTCGGTCAGGCGGTACGTGGTGAAGACGTACGGGTAGACGCTCGCGCCCGCCTCGCCCGCGCTCGGCGCGGACAGGTTGTCGGAGCGCGGATACACCCGCCGAGCCGGGGATGCCTGCTGGTCGTAGAGCACGTTCTCGACCGGCGACTCCTGCGCCTCGTAGTGGGTCGGCATCGGCCCGTCGACCATGCCCTTCGGCGCGAAGAGCCAGCCCTTGCCGTCGGCCTGCATGATGAACGGGTCGTCGCCCGCGAGCCCCTGGGGCCCGCCGACGCCGGGCTCGGGACGGTAGGACGGCGCTTTGTCGACCGGGAAGTCCGGCACGTCGTGCCCGGTCCACTTCTGCGCGGCCTCGTCCCACCAGACGTACGCCTTGCGCTCGCTCCACGGCTTGCCCTGCGGGTCCGCCGACGCGCGGTTGTAGAGGATCCGCCGGTTCATCGGCCAGACCCAGCCCCACTCGAGGGCCACCCAGTTCTGCTGGGTGTCCGGCTTCTTGAGCGCAGAGGCGTTGACGCCGCCCGCGAAGACGCCCGAATAGATCCAGCACCCGCCGGACGTCGATCCGTCGGCCTTCATCTCCGAGAACCCGTTGAGGGGCTGTCCGGCCTTCTCACCCGTGAGGTGGACGCCGTTGATCTCCAGGAGCACCGCCTCGGCGCTGGGCTCCCCGCGCTCGTCCTCCGGGTAGTCCCAGACCAGGTCGAGCAGGGGTCGGTCGCGCGGGTCGGTGGAGTCGGCGAGCCTGGCGCGCAGCTTCTTGCCCAACTCGTGGAAGAAGTGCAGCTCGCTGCGGGCGTCGCCGGGCGGGAGGACCGCCTGGTGGTGCCACTGCAGCATCCGGTGGGTCTGAGTGAACGTCCCGTCCTTCTCGGCGTGGCTCGCCGCCGGCAAGAAGAAGACCTCGGTGCCGATGTCTTCCGTACGCAGCTCGCCGGTCGCGATCTCGGGGCCGTCCTTCCAGAACGTCGCCGACTCAATGAGGTTGAGGTCGCGTACCACCAACCACTTGAGGTGGCTCATCGCCGTGCGCTGCAGGCGGCCGTGAGCGGACCCGACGGCTGGGTTCTGGCCGAGTAGGAAGTAGCCCTCCACCTGGTCCTCGAGCATCGCCATCGCGGTCTCGTAGGTGTTGTGGTTGCCGGTGAGGCGCGGCAGGTAGTCGTAGGCCCAGTCGTTCTCGGCGGTCGCCGCGTCGCCCCAGTAGGACTTCATGAGCGAGGTGAAGTAGGCCGGCGCCCAGGTCCAGAACCCCTTCTGCTGCGGGGAGAACAC
>CAKUSI010000588.1 GCA_934678955.1 uncultured Austwickia sp.
CACGAGATCGCGCCTCATGGCCTTGAAGTTTCGCGCTGAATCGTATCGGGCGCCATAGGACTCACCCTCTCTGCGTCTCTTGTCGAGAACGCTCCGTCGGTTCGCGACAGGGATATCCGGCCGGTCGAGGAGTAACGCGGTGTCGCGGCGACGGCGCCCGTCCGAGATGGACGTATCGGATCGGGCGGAGGCCGCGGCGTGGCGAGCCCGGCGGGCTGCCTGTCCAACCCGCCGGATCGGCGGCGTGTGCTTTTCAGCCCACGTCACACGTCCCAGTGTCGCCGGTAGACGCCGGATGCACCACGCGGCCGCTGAGCCGATCAGGCGGCGCGGCAGGCGACAGGCTCGCCGTCTGCGCCGACGAGGCAACGAATGAACGACATCTCTTTGACAGAAGTCGCTGGAGAGCGAATCTTTCGTCCTTACCGGCCCGTAAGCACGAATCTTCATACCCTCCCCCTGACCTTCCCCTCTGATGGGGTTGCCGGAGGAGGGGTATTGGTGATTGGGTGAATACAGCAGGTAGCGGTCCAACATCGGGGCTTTGCCTGGTCCAGAAGGGTGCACCATGGCCCCTCGCGATGGATTTCCCCGAGACCGCACGGCCGTGTGCGCAGAGAATCTGCTGGCGCAGCTACGGCAGGCCGGTTCGACCGGGACATCAGAAGCGTTGTGCGAACAGATCGTCGAACTCACCTTGGGCCTGGCCGACACGGCGGCCAGGTCCTTCCGCAACCGCGGCATCGAGCCCGAGGATCTCACTCAGGTGGCAAGGCTCGGACTGATGAAGGCGATACGGGGGTACGACCCGCAGTGGGGTTGCAGCTTCGCCGCCTACGCCGTGCCCACGATCACCGGAGAGATCAAACGGCACTTCCGTGACCAGGGCTGGCTGGTCAAACCGCCCCGGCCCCTGCAGGAACTGCGCTCCCGCATGGTGACGGAGGAGGAGACGTTGCGCTCGCGGTTGCGCAGGCAGCCCCGTCTCGGTGAACTCGCCGAGCGTCTGGGCGTGGAGGTCGAGACGGTCGCCGAGACCAAGGTGGCGGCACGCGGGTTCGCGGCCGAGTCGCTCTCCACCTTCGCCGAAGGGCGCAAGCCCGTCGACCCCCCGGCCGACGGCGACCCGTACAAGGAGATCGTCGAGTGGGAGAGCGTGCGGCCGGCCCTCCACTCGCTCACCCCGAGACAGCGGCAGGTGCTGCGGCTGCGCTTCGTCGACGACCTCACCCAGACACAGATCGCGGCCCGCATCGGCGTCAGCCAGATGCAGGTCTCGCGCATCCTCACCCGGTGCATGAACCAGATGCGCGCGCACATCGAGACCGAGCGCGGGCCCTCGAAACCGGCGGACGTGCTGCCCCACCGCCCGGTGAGAGTGGCCCGGCGGTTCACCGGGGCACCGGCCGCGATGGCGGGGTGAGCGGCGTGACGGCGTTGATGAACGAGCCCGGCAAGGGAGGTGCGGTGCATGCCCACACCTCCGTCGTCGGCGGAAAGCTGCACGCGGGACCAGCCGGCCCCGTCCGGCCCGGCTCGATCACCTCCGTACCGCTCAAGGCGTCGCACGGTGAGGTGATCGGAGTGATGGTCTGGGCGGCCAACCCCTACCGGCCACTGGACGAGAACTACGACCACTTCCTCCACCTCGTGAGCGAACACGTCGCCGCTGCGCGGGGCGAGCGCTCTCTGCTGCCGACAAGGAGCAGCGTGCCGAGAAGTTGCAGCAGCAGCTGGTCGATGAGCGCATCGGCGGCAGCTTCGCGCGCTCGGCCTTCATCACCAACAAGCTGGCAATTCCCGCCGACATGGCGCGCGCCTTC
>CAKUSI010000589.1 GCA_934678955.1 uncultured Austwickia sp.
TTCGTATCCAGCCTGGCGCCGGACCCGACGACGACAGTGTGGACCTCACCATTGCCGCACGTGGTCCGATGGGCCTCGTGCGCTCGCCGAAGATCGACGTCCAGCTCAAGTGCTGGCAGGTCGACTCGCCTGATGGCGCCCCGACGAGCTACCCGCTCAAGCTCAAGAACTACAATGACCTCCGTCCGTCCCGCGAGGAGTACCAGAGCCCCCGGATCCTGGTCGTGGTGACGGTGCCCCGCGAGGTCTCGGCCTGGGCGACCCAGACCCCAGAGGCCCTGCTGCTGCGCTACCAGGCGCGTTGGGTCTGCCTCCATGGCCTGCCCGAGACGGAGAACACGAGCACCGTCTCGGTCACACTGCCGGCAGACCAGCCGTTCACGCCGGAGTCGCTCACCGCTATGATGCAGCGGGTTGGCAACGGAGAGCGGCCGTGAAGAGCAAGATCACCGACAGGGAGGCCCTCGCCTCGGTCTCGACCGCGGACCTCTCAGCTTGGCTCCGGGGGGCGGGCTGGGCCCTGACCGAGACCCTGCAGGGCCGCTTCCATCGCTTCGCAAAGAACCGCGAGGGCCAGGCCTTCGAGGTCGAGGTCCCGTACAGCCAAGCCCTGCGCGACTTCCCGCGCCGCATGGCCGAGGTCTTCGACGAGCTCGAGGCGGCCGAGGGGCGGCCACAGCTGGCGCTGCTGCGCGATATCCGCGAGGCCCAGGTCGACGTGACGCGGCTGCGGGTGGTCTCCGAGGTCACGCAGCGTGGGCGGATCCCGGTCGACAAGGGCGCGGCCTTTTTCGCGCAAGGGCGCGACCTGATGCTGGCCGCGGCGTGTGCGACGCTCGACAAGCGGGCGGCTTTCCCCAACCGGAAGCCGACCCAGGCGCTCGACTACGTCCGGACCCTGAAGTACGGCCCGTCCGAAGAAGGCAGCTACATCGCCACCATCGAGTCGTCGGTGCCGCCCGCACTGCAGCTGACGCTGGACGGGGTCGACACGCAGCCCCCGTTCTCGCGCCAGGTGATGCTGACCCTGGCTCACGGGCTGAAGGCGACCCAGGTCGCCGTGGCCGAGGCCAGCGCCAAGAACGAGGTCGAGCCCTTCGAGCGTGCGGTGGCGTACGGGCTCAGCGCGAACCTCTGCGAGGCGCTGGCCGGTCTGGTCGAGGGCTTCGAGTCGGGCTCGGTCGAGATCGGGATCGGCTGGGCGTCGGTGCGGCCTTCGCCGCTCGGGCCGGTGCGCTTTGCCTTCTCGCATGAGCAGGCCGGTCTCTTGCGCGAGGCGGCCAAGATCCTGCGGACCCGCCAGCCGCACCCTGACTTCGAGCTGGAGGGGGTCATCTTCAAGCTGGAGAGCCCCGAGCCCTCGGCGGGTGGTACGATCGGGGTGGCCACCATGATCGATGGGCACCTCCGGCGGGTCAGCGTCGACCTGGACGGGGACGAGTATGCCCGTGCCGTGGAGGCCCACCGGGGCGAGTGCACGGTCTTCATCGAGGGCGAGCTGGTCCAGGACGGCAGGCGCTGGTCCCTGCAACGGCCGCGCAACCTGCGGGTCGACCCCTGAGCGGTTCACGGCGGAGGTTGGCGCGCGGGTCTTTTCGCATGCGATGAGATTCGTCGAAGGAGCAGGGCATGAGCGGGTTCGAGTCCGTGGTGGAAGAGGCGGCGATGGGGTGGCTGGGCGAGCTCGGCTACCGGGTCGGCTATGGGAGCGAGCTCAACCCGGGCGGGGTCTATCAGGAGCGGGCGGCGTTCTCCGAGGTGGTGCTCGAAGGGATCTTTCGGGCGGCGCTCGGTCGGCTCAATCC
>CAKUSI010000590.1 GCA_934678955.1 uncultured Austwickia sp.
GCCGCGCAGGACGACCTGGTCGCCCCGCGCTTCCACTTCGAGGTGAACCGCGTCCGCTGACGGCGGACGTCAGTCGAAGAACACCTGGATGTCGGCGCCGAGCTTGTTGAGCCGGTTGGCGATGTCCTCGTAGCCACGGTTGATCACGTAGACGTCGCGCAGCACGGTGATGCCGCGGGCGGCCATCGAGGCCAGCAGCAGGCAGACCGCCGGGCGCAGTGCCGGGGGGCAGATGATCTCCTGGCTGCGCCAGCGCGTCGGCCCGTTCACCACGAGGCGGTGCGGATCCAGCAGTTGGGTGTCGGCGCCGAGCTTGTTCAGCTCGAGCAGGTGGATCGCCCGGTTCTCGTACACCCAGTCGTGGATCAGCGTGCGACCCTCGGCCTCGGCGGCGATCACCGCGAAGAACGGCAGGTTGTCGATGTTGAGGCCCGGGAACGGCATCGGGTGGATCTTGTCGGCCGCCGCGTGCAGCTCGGAGGGGTACACCGTGATGTCGACCAGCCGGGTCTTGCCGTTGACGGCCTTGTACTCCTCGGACAGGTCGAACTTCAGGCCCATGTCGGCCAGGATCGCGAGCTCGATCTCGAGGAACTCGATCGGTGCCCGGCGGATCGTCACCTCGGACTTGGTCACGACGGCGGCCGTGATCAGGCTCATCGCCTCGATCGGGTCCTCGGACGGGGCGACGCGCACGTCGGTGGCGATCTCCTCCACACCCGTCACGCGCAGCGTCGTCGAGCCGATGCCGTCGATCTCGACGCCCAGGGACTGTAGGAAGAAGCAGACGTCCTGGACCATGTAGTTGGGAGAGGCGTTGCGGATGACCGTCGTGCCGGGGTAGAGCGCCGCCGCCATCAGCACGTTCTCGGTGACGGTGTCGCCGCGCTCGGTGAGCGTGATGTGCCGCTCGCCGCCGTTGCTCTCGCGGACGTGGGCCTGGTAGTAGCCCTCGGTGGCCTGCACGTCGAGGCCGAACGGCTGCAGGGCCTGCAGGTGCGGGGTGACCGTGCGGGTGCCCAGGTTGCACCCCCCGGCGTAGGGGAGCTGGAACTCGGGCAGCAGGTGCAACAGGGGGCCCAGGAACATGATCACCGAGCGGGTGCGGCGGGCGGCCTGGATGTTCATGCCGGCCAGGTTGAGCACGTCGGGGCGGACCAGCTCCAGCTCGGACTTGTCGTCGGACCAGGTCACCTCCACGCCGATCGACTCCAACACCTCGAGGATGCGGTTGACCTCCTCGATGCGGGCCACGCCCTCGAGCACCGTGCGCCCGCGGTTGAGCAGCGACGCGCACAGCAGCGCGACGGCCGCGTTCTTGGACGACCGGACGTCGATGCCGCCCGTCAGCTTGGTGGGGCCCTTGATGCGCATGTGCATGGTGCGCACGGACGGGGTCAGCGCCGGGTCCTGCAGCGTGCTCGCGATGCGCGTGATGTTGTCGAGGTCGAGGCTGCGGGCACCGGTCTCGATCGCCCGCAGGTCGGCCGGATCGAGGTCCAGCGCCGCGGCGACCTGCTCGGGCGACAGGCCACGCTGCATGCGTGCGTCACGGATCAGGCGGCCGATGCTCTCGGATGAGTTCTGGGTCACGCCGGTCGAGTCTACCCCGAGGTCGGTCTTGTTCCCCTCGCCGCGCGCGGCGGTAATAGAGTGTCGACCATGAGCTCTCACTTCGACGTCGTCGTCCTCGGAGCGGGCCCCGGCGGGTATGTCGCCGCGATCCGCGCCGCCCAGCTGGGCAAGAAGGTTGCCATCATCGAGAAGGAGTACTGGGGCGGTGTCTGCCTGAACGTGGG
>CAKUSI010000591.1 GCA_934678955.1 uncultured Austwickia sp.
CGTGTCGAGCAGCGCACCGACTTCGACCGGCTCATCGTCGACGTCGAGACCAAGAAGTGCATGGCGCCCCGTGACGCCCTTGCCTCCGCAGGCATGACGCTGGTCGAGCTGTTCGGGCTCGCCCGCGAGCTGAACGTCGACGCCGAGGGCATCGACATGGGCCCCTCGCCCACGGATGCCGCGCTGGCCGCCGATCTGGCCCTGCCGATCGAGGAGCTCGACCTCACGGTCCGCTCCTACAACTGCCTCAAGCGCGAGGGAATCCACACGGTCGGCGAGCTCGTCGGCCGCAGCGAAGCGGATCTGCTCGACATCCGCAACTTCGGTGCCAAGTCGATCGACGAGGTTACGGCCAAGCTCATCAACATGGGCCTCTCGCTCAAGGACAGCCCGCCCGGGTTCGACCCCGGGTCGCTGACCGAGCGCTACGACGAGGACGACGCCGGCTTCGCCGAGGACGAGCAGTACTGACCAGTCCGCGACCGCCCGCCCGACGCGGACCCGGTTGTATCGACTCTAGGGAGAACACGCAATGCCTACCCCAACCAAGGGCCCCCGCGTCGGTGGCGGACCGGCCCACGAGCGGCTGATCCTCTCGAACCTCGCCACGGCGCTGTTCGAGCACGACCGCATCACCACCACGGCCGCCAAGGCGCGCCGTCTGCGCCCGCTGGCCGAGCGTCTCATCACGTTCGCCAAGCGCGGTGACCTGCACGCTCGTCGTCACGTGATGACGATCGTGCGCGACAAGGGCGCGGTCCACCGTCTCTTCACCGAGATCGCTCCCGACATGGCGCAGCGTCCCGGCGGTTACACGCGGACCACCAAGATCGCCCCTCGCAAGGGCGACAACGCGCCGATGGTCGTGATCGAGCTGGTGCGGGAGCAGTACTCGCCCAAGCAGAGCACGGTGAAGGAGGCGGAGGCCGCGACTCGCAAGGCTGCCGCTCCCGCCGCCCCGGCTGCGGAGGAGCCCGCGGTCGAGGAGAACGTCGAAGCTTCGGTCGAGGAGGCTCCGGTCGAGGAGGCTCCGGTCGAGGAGGCTCCGGTCGATGAGACTTCGGCCGAGGAGGCTTCCGTCGAGGAGGCTTCCGTCGAGGAGGCTCCTGTCGAGGAGAAGGCCGAAAAGACCGAAGAGTCTTCGAACCAGGCCTGATTCGGCTTCGCGCGGCCGATTTGAGCCGCCTGCGCAGGCGTTTTCAGCGGGGTGTCCCATCCGATGCGGATGGGGCACCCCGCTGCCGCTTTCGGGTGTGGCCGCTAGGGTAACGGCGAGCGGTGCGATGTGGATCGTGACGAAGAAGAGGACGGTACCGGTGACGACGACGATCCTTGGCGTCTCGGAACGTCCGGCGAGGAAGGTGGAGCGGACTGCGGTGTCGGAGGAGTCGAACGCGGGCTGGATCGCTCCGCAGAGTGTGTTGGCTTCGATGCCCCGAGCACTCGCCGCGCAGGAGCTGGTCAACCGCATCGTGGCGGCCATCGAGCCCTCACACCGCCGCGCTATCGGCGTCTCGCTCCACGACAGGATCACGGGGGAGCGGTTCAGCTACAACGGGCGTTTCCGCACCCAGACGGGCAGCCTGGTCAAACCGATGATCCTGATCGCCTTGATGCGGGCGCAGCGAGAACGTGGTACCGGGTTGACGCCCTCCCAGCGCCGGCTGGCCGACGGGATGATCCGCGTGAGCGACAACCCGGCCGCTGCGACCCTGCTGCGCAAGGCCGGTGGGCGCAAGGCGCTCGACCGGCTGGCCGCCGACCTGGGTATGGCGCGTACGGAGTCGTCGATGTCG
>CAKUSI010000592.1 GCA_934678955.1 uncultured Austwickia sp.
GGCAGGATTCGAACCTGCGCTCCCGCCTCCGGAGGGCGGTGCTCTATCCCCTGAGCTACGGGGGCGGACGACCCTCACGGGCGCCGGGGACGAGGCTATCAGCCCGTGGGCCCTCCCCCGGAATCGCCTCCAGCCCACGCCCCGAATCCGGGCAGCCGGCATCGAGGCTGCCGAGCATCAGGCAGCCTCGCGCCAGGTCGCGCGAGGTCTGTTGCCGATCGCACTGCCGTCTCGTCGGGTCCAATGCACCCCGTCGTCATCGACGGTGGCGGTGTGGTCATGTCGATGGACCACCGTGTGGTGATGTCGGCACAGCAAGGCCAGGTTGTCGCGATCCGTCGGTCCGCCGCGGGCCCAATGGATGATGTGGTGGCCGTCGCACCAGCTCGGTGGCGCTGAGCAGCCCGGATAGGTGCAGCCCTTGTCTCTGACGTGCAGATAGTCGCGCAATCCGGGAGTGATGAGCCGCTTGGAGCGCCCCATGTCGAGGATCTCGCCCTTCACCCCCAGGACCGCGGGGATGATCTGCGCATCGCACGCGAACATCCGCGCTTCGGCCGGGGAGAGGATCTGCCCGTACCCGGTGACGCCGTGCCTGGCCGTGCTGCTCGTGGCGGACTGGTCCTCGCCGCCTTCAGTGGCTCGGGCGCGCTCGTCAGTCTCGGCGGCCTCGTGGGTGCAGGCGCCCGTGAGCGGGTGGGCCCAGCGGTCATCACAGCAGTGCCGTGCATCGCCGCTCGCTCCGAACCCGTCGCCCATCCGGCGATCGCCGAGGTCGAGGCCGGCCAGGAGAGCGTCAGCGGGATCGTCACGGTGACGCGGGCGACGGAGCCGCTGCCGCGGATGTCCTTGTCCGGTGTCGTGGAGAGCTTGGCAAGGGTGAGCAGTGCGTCGGCGCGGCGGTGACCGGCCGAGCGCGGATCGAGTTCACCGTCCGGGGAGGTCTGGGGCTTGGCGAGGGCGTGGATCGCGGCCGTGAACGCGGCCTCGGACGCGGGATCGAAGGTCACGGTCGCCGACAGCGTCCCGGCGCGATCACGGCGGAAGTGGCTCAGGAGGCGCAGCTCGTAGAGGGTGGCGTGCTCCTCCTCGAGTGCTTCTTCTGTGCCGTACTGGGACAGGCACCTGTCTTCGATGGTGGCGAGGTTGCGCTGGTCGCCGTCGATGGTCGCCCACAGGATGAGTGCATTGAGGAGCTCGTCCCAGTTGTTGTAGTCGGTCTTCTTCTTCAACCGACGGAACACCTTCGCGACCAGGGCGGCGGACTCCATTGGCACCTCACCGGCGGTCACCGCGGCGCGCAGGGCTGCGAGATCGTGCCCGTCGATACCGGTGGCGATGTCATGCAACTGGCGCGCCAACGCCTTGGTCACGGACACCCCGGCCTGCGCGCACGAGGCCTCGACCCAATCCCGCGTCCGCGGATGATCGGATGCATTGATCACCCCACGCGCGTGCGCCTCCAGTACGACCGCCGCCCGCGCGGCCTCCGCGGCAGACACGACCCCCGCGGCCGACGCCGCCAACGATGCGAGCGCCTGCGAGGAGACGCCGACCAGCTGCTCCGGCAGCCCCGCCAGGATCGACCGCACCGACTCCAACTGCGCACACAACGCATCATCAGCGCCAGCAGGCACTGACTCAGTCGGATGAGTCGAAGTCATGCCCAACGATATCTAACGTCACGACAAGACGCACCTCTCAGCCCGCGCGAATCAGCTAGGGCGTGTCTCCCTTATGGCGGGTGAGGGGCGCGGCAGTGTGAGGCCATGGCCAAGGTGCGTTCGCGGTTCC
>CAKUSI010000593.1 GCA_934678955.1 uncultured Austwickia sp.
ATCGGGTCGCGCTTTGGCGACATCTTCCGCGGCAACTCCGGCAAGGCCGGTCTGCTCGTGGCCGTGGTGACGCCCGACGTCGTCGAGGCGCTGTGGGACTTCCTGGACGCCAACCCCGGCGCCGAGATCACTGTTGACCTGGTCGGAAAGTCGATCACGGCCGGCGATGCGACCTACGAGTTCACCATCGACGACTACACGCGCCACCGCCTACTCAACGGACTCGACGACATCGGGATCACCCTTCAGAAGGACGCCGACATCGCCGCCTATGAGGCCCAGCGGCCGTCGTGGAAGGCCAAGACCCTGCCAGCGCTGGTGGCTGACTGATCAGGGTTCGGGAAGCGCCAACGCGAGGTCAGTGAGGGCGAAGTCGTTGCCGGTGCAGAGCAACGGTTGACCGGTCGCGCGCGCCAGCGCGTACGAGTAGGTGTCCCCCAGGTTGAGCTTGGCCGGGTGGTTCCCCTTGCCGAAGACGCGGTGCCCCTCGGCGGCCACCTTCGCCTGTTCGGCCGTGAACGGGACCACGCTCACCCCCCAGCCGACCAGCACCTCATCGACCTCTTGCTCGGTGTGCGTGGCGGCCAGCACCAAGCTCAACTCCACGCGGGTAGCGGCGCTCATCAGGTGTCCACCCACCTGCGCGAGGGCGTGCTCCAGCGCTGCCGAGTTGGGTTCGGCACGCAGGATCGCGACGACGGCGGACGTGTCGACGATCACTTGGGCAGCCCCCGATCGTCATAGAGATCGGAGTCTGTCAGGATCCTGCCGGCCCTTGCGGCAGCCCGGAACTTCGCCGTGGCGGCTTCGATGCGCTGCCTGCGCTCGGCGACGGCAGCCTCCGTCGTCGTGTGACGTGCCAACTCGGCTCGGACGGCCATGTCGATGGCCTCGGTCAGGGTGAGGCCGGTGCTCGCCGCCAGTTCACGCACGGCTGCCTCGGTCTGGGGGTTGCGAATGCTGAGTGCCATGCCGCCAGCCTACCTGCCCGTATATACGAACCGCCTATACGTCAGGCTCGCGACGTGAGCCGTCCGAGGGTTCGCGGGTCTGCAACCACGCCTCGAAGCTCTCGGCGAGCGTGCTCGGAATGAAGGGTGCGACTTCTTTGCGGACCGTCTTGAAACGAGCTTCGACCTCGTCCTTTCCCAGCGCAGCCAACACCGCAGGGCTGACGACGCCGTGTTCCACCAGGAGGAGCGTGGCTTGAACAGCGAAGCGTTTCAGGTCTTCGGAGGTCAGCGACGCGCAGACGGCGCTCGCGTCGATGAGTTCCCTCGCTGCACTGGGGACGATGCCCAGCATGCTGGCGAGATCGTCCTCGGCCATCTCGGCGATGCGCCCAGGCGTGTCGAGTCCCAGCCGTTCGAGTGCGGCTCGGCGTGGGGCAAACGGTGTGCCGGCCAAGAGGTCGGACGCAGGCGTGGGGCGAAAGTCGTCGTAGTCCGACGTGGCACGGAACCACTCCAACTGGGGGTCCTTCACGATCCAGGCCGCGAGGCCGTCACCAAGCCTTGCCCGTTGGAGGTGTTTGGCGACCTCCTTCGCCGTCTTCTCCTTGTCCATCGGGATGGTGAGTCCGGGTGTGGCCTCCGCGCAGGCCCGGGAATAGTGCGCTGACGGACCGACAGGTTCATGAGTCGCCCAGGTGTTCAACAGGGTGGCTGTGGCCGCGCTGCTCGGGGGAAGGTTCTCGGCGATCTCGTCGGCTCCGAAGGCGCTCGCCATGGCTCCCGCTCGCCATCGCACCCGCTCCAGCCAGGCCCCGAGCTCGGAGTGGGGGAGCTTCTC
>CAKUSI010000594.1 GCA_934678955.1 uncultured Austwickia sp.
GGGCCCAACACCCACATGGCCGTGCGCAGCGCCGGATTGCTCGGCAGCAACCCAGCGGGCAGCCGCACGATGGCTCGCGTGAACCCCGACTGCAGGGCCTGACGTCTCTCCTCACCCGCCGGCGTCAGCGGGACGCCCGACGCAGGGGGCCGCCCGCGGCGCACGACCCGCAGCGGGCCGGTCAGGGCCGACGCCGCGCCCACGACGACGGCGCGCATGCTGGCCGAGCACTGCAGGGTCAGTTCGTTGAGCCATGCCAGATCGGCCTCGCGATCGTTGTCATCGAGGCGGACGACCAAGACTGCCTCCTTCGGCAGGCCCGTCCCGTCGCCCGCTTCGAGCGTCGACGCTCGGACGCCGTGGGTGGCCAGCCAGCGCCGCGCCAAGCGCGTCTCCCTGTCGGACGCCTCCCCGAACAGTGCCACTGTGGCGTGGGGGCGCTCTTCCAGCCAATCGGGCAGGTTGGCGAGCAGCACGACATCGCGGGCGCGCGGCAGGCACAGGACCGGCGCTTCGAAGCCAGCCTCATCGGCAGCGCTCATGGCCACGTCGAGAACGAGGTCGGCGAACGCAGCGGCCACCCTGACCGACCCCGGAGCATCCGGCGTGCGGCGCGATCTCAACAGGGCGTCGAGCGGCTCTGCGGCGTCCATCGCGCCCCGCACGAGCAAGGACGCATAGGCCGACAACCGGCCAAGATCATCGCCCACCGCCTCGACCTCGCGGCGCAGGAACTCATCGTCCGGGTCCCTCTCGTCGGCCAGGTCGAGGAGGTCATCGGGGTCACCCGGGAGCGGACCCGTGAGCGCCTCGAGACACAGCAGCGCCGACAAGCCGTGGAAGAGTTCGGTGTCCGCCAGGACTCGACGACCCGAGAACTGGAAGGCCACGGCGTCCTCGGCGGCGCGGGGGTTCCGGCCGAGGCCGGTGCGGGTCAGCCACGCCACCACGTCGGCGCAGGAGAAGAACTCTTGGCCACCCTCGCGGCTCACCGGCTCGGGGAAGGGATCACGTTGCGCGTGCCGCATGCGCCAGTTGGTCACGACCGGGCGCCCGACCTGCGCCAGCAACGCCACGTCGGCCAGCGACACCAGGTCCTCAACCATGGATTCCTCCTTCCCTTGGTCAAGATCATGCTCCCTCGACGCGCGGTTGTCGATTGCACTCTGCTTCTAACTATGCAAACACCGATTTTCATCTTTTCCAGTTGCCTCGTTCACCACCAGGCGTGACATTGGTGTCGGCCGATCAACCCCGAGAAAGGACATGTGCCATGACCAGCATCACCCGCCCCCGAGCCCGCTTCGAGGCGACCGGGCCCAGCCTCCACATCGAGGCGCTCACCATCACTGACGACGCCGTGCTGCGCGAGTGCCGGCACTGGGCGACGGGCGAACGCGGCCCCGCCGCGGACGCCGACGCCCTGGCCGGTGCCGACCTCAGCAGCTTCGTGATGCAGGCGATGACCATCGGTGCGACCGCACTCACGACCGCCGGCACCACCCAGACGTCCTACTCGGTCGAGAACCTCATTGCGGACGCCGAGAAGCGCTCCACCGCTGCCTCGGAACTCGCCACGCAGCAGACCGCGAAGGCCGTGGAGGCGGCGTCCAAGACGCTCACCCAGGCGACCGCCGACACGGCCAAGCAGGTGGCCGAGTCACTGGAGAAGACGACTGCGGAGGTCTCCCGCGAGATCGGTCGTCTGGTCGGGGGCGAGGACCCTGAGCTGATGCGCCGTCTTCAGCCCCTGCTCGACACGACCATGCAGACGATGAAGGAGGCCAC
>CAKUSI010000595.1 GCA_934678955.1 uncultured Austwickia sp.
ATGCCCGGCCTGTCGGGGTCGAGGTGGCCGCGGCGCTGGCGTCCGAGTTGCCGGGGTGCGCGTGCGTGATCGTGACCCGACTTGTGACATTTAGTGTCGTCCGCGGCGGGCGTCGCGGAGGGCGTTGAGTGCTTGTTGGGCGTCGTCGGGGAGGGTGTCTTCGGCGATGAGGTTGTGTTGGCCGGCTTGGATCTGGATGGTGCGGTAGCGCCGCAGGGTGGTGACGAACTTCTTGGTGCTCCAGCCGGTGGTCTGCTCCAGGTAGCGGGCCACTGCCAGGGCGGCGAACACGATGGTGAGGTGGGCTTGGATGCTGTCCTTGAGGTGGTGGTAGATCGGTCGTGCCTTCAGGTCGGACTTGCTCATCCGGAACGACTTCTCGATCTGCCACAGCTGGTGGTAGGCGCCGATCACGTAGTCAGGGGTCGGTGCGGCGAGGTTGGTGATGTAGCCCTTCCAGCCGGCGAGTGCTTTGGCCTTGGCCTCGAGTTCACGGTTGACCGACTTGGTCGCGCCAGTCAACTGGATGAACCGGTTCCGCTTCACCGGCGCCTTCCCGGCCACGGCGCGTTCGGCCTTACCGACCTGTTCCCCGATCCCACGCAACGTTCGTCGCGCGCGGTCGGCCCGGTACTGGTAGTAGATCGTCTCGCGTACTTGCTTGCCGGCCGGTCCGCGCGCCCACGGTTGGGTCAGGACCAGCCCATCAGGGGGCTCGGTGTCGGGATGAGCCTCCATCCACGTGCGGACCACATACGGGATGTCGGGGATCTTCTGGCCGACGATGAACCGCAACCCGGCCCCCGACAGAGCCCGTAGGTTCCCATCCGAGAGCATGCCCGCATCGGCGACGACCGTGACCTCCGGCAGCCGATGTGCGGCCTGGAAGGCCTGCAAGGAGGGCAGGAACGTTGTTGTTTCGGCCTTGTTGCCCTCGAACGCTTCCACCATCAGCGGGAACCCCCGCGCATCGGTCAGCAAGCCGATCGTGATCTGCGGCTCCAACCGGCGCTCCTTGGAGTAGCCGGGTTCCCGGAACCCATCACCAGCATCAGTTTCGAAATACAACGTGGACACGTCGTAGAGCACGAGAGTGGCCGGTCCCAACCCGACGTGCGCAGCACAGGCTGCCGCGAGGCGTTGCCGCCACGCCGGTGCGGCATAGCCGGGTAACCGACGCAAGATGGTGCGGTACACCGGCGGGGTAACCCCGATCTCCTCCAAGACCCGGATCGTGTCGAGCTTGCTGGTCGGCTCGATCAACCGGGCCAGCACGAGCGCCCGGAACACGTCATCCCCGCCAGAGGCGGTACCGAATCCCAGATCAGCGAACACTCCGCACAAGGCGTCCCACAAGCGCTTTGAGCTCGTCGCCGTGATCGGCAACGCCACCTGAGCGGCCTGCCCATCGCCGAAGTCGAGCTCGTCCTGGTTCGCGACGAGCCGCTGCTTCGCGGCCGTCTTCAACAACTCGACATCCACCTCGGTGTGCGCCGACCCGATGTGTTCGATATCCCGGGCCCCGCGCCGCGACGAGTGCACGATCTGGACCGCGGTCGCCCCACTGGCAGTCTTCACGGTCCGGATATACGGCGACACCCGCCACAGCCTAGAAGAAGCCGCAGCTTAGTGCGCACCACCCAACACAACACCCCTAGCCAACCAACAGTCAACCGCCGAATCGGCCGAAAGTGTCACAAGTCGGGGAACGATGACATGGCTGACGGAGAACCAGAGCGCCTGCATCCGATGGAAGTTTTCGACGGGCCGCGCCTCGATACT
>CAKUSI010000596.1 GCA_934678955.1 uncultured Austwickia sp.
AATTGATGGCGTCGCTTTCGGGTCAAGTCCTGCGTGGTGGTGTACGGATCGGTCTCGTGATTCTTCGTGGGGTTATGCGGTGAGGGCTTGGTAGTCGGGTTCGGGGATCTCCTCGGGTTCGGTGGTGGGTTCGCCGATGCGGCGGGCGCGGGCGAGGGCGTCGAGGCTGAGGTAGCGGCGTTGCTCGGCCCATTCATCGTGCTGCTCGGCGAGCACGGCGCCGACGAGTCGGGTGATGCTGTCGCGATTGGGGAAGATGCCGACGACGTCGGTCCGGCGGCGGATCTCACGGTTCAGCCGCTCAGTGGGGTTGTTGGACCAGATCTGCTTCCAGATCTCTTTCGGGAACACGGTGAACGCGAGAATCTCCTCACGGGCGCCTTCGAGATGGGCGAAGCTCTTCGGGAGCTTGTGCTCGAGCGCGTCCAGAACCCGGTCGAACTGGGCGTGCACGGACTCCTTGTCGGGCTGGTCGAACACGGTCTGCAGCAGCGTCTTCACCCACGGCCAGGAGCTCTTCGGCGTCGCCGACATCAAGTTCGCCGCGTAATGGGTGCGGCATCTCTGCCATCCCGCGCCGGGCAGCGTCGCACCTGCCGCAGCGACCAGCCCGGCGTGCGCGTCACTGGTGACGAGCTTGACCCCGGTGAGTCCTCTCGCGACGAGGTCGCGGAAGAACGTCAGCCAGCCGGCGCCGTCCTCCGTCGAGCTGGTCTGGACGCCGAGGATCTCGCGGTAGCCCTCTGCGTTGACCCCGGTCGCGAGGAGCACGGCGACCTTGATCACCCGGCCGCCCTCGCGAACCTTCATGGTCAGCGCGTCCGCCGCGACGAACGTGTACGGGCCGGCATCGAGCGGGCGGGTGCGGAACTGCTCAACCTGCTCGTCGAGGTCCTTCGCCATCTCCGACACCTGCGACTTCGACAACCCGGTGATCCCGAGCGACTGCACCAGATCGTTCATCCGCCGGGTCGAGACGCCGAGCAGGTAGCTGGTCGCAACGACCGTGGTCAACGCGGCCTCCGCCCGGCGGCGACGCTCGAGCAACCACTCCGGGAAGTAGGTCCCTTGCCGCAGCTTCGGGATCGCGACACCGACCGTGCCGGCACGGGTGTCGAAGTCTCGGTGTCGATACCCGTTGCGACGGTTCGTCCGATCGGGGCTGGTCATGCCGTACGAGGCACCGCAGACCTGGTCCGCGTCCGCGGACAGCAGCGTGTTGATGAACGAGGTCAGCATCTCCCGAAGGAGATCCGGAGACGCTTGCGCGAGGTGTTCGTGAAGGAAGCGGGCAGGGTCGATATCGTGGGGTGCGACGGTCATCGTCGGGGTCCTTTCGAGACGGATGTGAAGAGTTCTCTCGAAGAATCACGCGGTGACCGTCGCTACGTCTGCAGCGACACGCTCACCCCGGTTCGTACACCACCATGCCGGACGCAACCCGCCACGTTCGAGCAGCGACGCCACGCGCACGTTTGCCTCGTCTCGCGAGAGGCCTTCGTCAAGACGCAGGCGGCGCTCGAGGTGTGCAAGGTCGCGGTACTGCCCGCGTCCCGGCGTGTGGTCTTCGAGCGAGAGCAGGATGGGGGTGGAGTTTCGACGCCGCGCGATCGCTTCGTGGAGGTTTCGCCAGGCCTGTTCGTCAAGTACGTCGAGGCGCGCGAGCATCCGGTGGTCGATGCGCGGGTCGCTCGGCTCCGAGAGCAGTTGCAGCATCGTTTCCGTGAGTCCAACGGGTCGCGCCGCGCCGATCGCGGAGCGCGAGCGAAACCCGAC
>CAKUSI010000597.1 GCA_934678955.1 uncultured Austwickia sp.
GAGCGTCCGGGTGATCGACCCGGTGTGGGCGCTTCCGGTGCCGCACGAACTGGTCGCCCAGGCCCGCGAGGCGGGCCGGGTCGTGGTGATCGAGGACAACGTCGTCGGCGGTGGCATCGGCGCAGCGGTCGCTCTGGCGCTCTCGCAGGAGGGCGTCGTGACGCCCGTGGTCCAGGAGGGGATCCCGAAGCGCTTCCTCGAGCACGCCTCCCGAGGCGAGGTCCTCGCCGAGATCGGCCTGGTGCCGGAGTCGATCCTGCAGTCGTTGCGCGGAATCTCGGCCAGCGCCGCGGGTCCCGCGTCGGGCATCGGCGGGTCGACCGACCTCGCCGGCCCTCCTCCCGACATGGCGGGGTAGGTCCCCGTCCCGCAGGAGCCCTCGGCAGGGAATGATGGGTCGGGGCGCAGGCATACGACCGACGTGACCACGCGTAGCGCGTCCGAACGACGGCCGCATCCAAGCGCCCGAACCAGGTGCGAAAGCCACGCGAAGGAGAGACCATGACCGCCTTGTCCGCGACGCCTTTGACCGGAGCCCCGCTCGGGGAGGGGCGAGCGACCGTGATCCTGGTGCACGGGATCACGGGCAACGGGCTGTGCCTCGCCCACATCGCCGACGAGATCGACGCACGACACGGTGGAACGATCACGGTGCTCGCACCGGACCTGCGCGGCCGCGCGGACGCACGCGGGCTGGGGGAGCCGTACGGGATCGACCAACACGCCGACGACATCCTGGAGCTCGCGCACGCCGCCGGCACCCCGGTCGTCCTCGTGGGTCACTCGATGGGCGCGTTCGTGGTCGCGAGGGCGGCGGCCAAGGAGCCTGGCGCGATCGCCGGAATGCTGCTGCTGGACGGCGGCTTCGCCTTCCCCATCGACCCCCAGATGGACGCCGACGCGGCCATGAACGCGGTGCTCGGCCCGGCCATGGCCCGCCTCTCGATGACGTTCGCCAACGAGGACGCATACTTCCAGTTCTGGGACCAGCACCCCGCGGTGAGCAAGCTGCTCTCCGACGACTCCACGAAGGACGCGACGCGGCGCTACCTGTTGCACGACCTGATCCCGACCCCGGACGGCGCGGCGATGGTGTCGTCGTGCGTTCTGGACTCGATCCGCAAGGACGGCGGTGAGGTCCTGCTCAACACGTCCGTGCACCGCGCCGCCCACGAGGCCGCCGCCGCGGGCGTGACCATGGAGCTGGCCTGGGCGGCGCGCGGGATGTTCGACGAGCCGCAAGGCATGTATGACGAGGACCGGCTCTCGGTGGTTGGGCTGCCCAAGGGGATGCCGGTGACCAAGATCGACGCCAACCACTACTCGGTGATCCTGGACCCACAGGCCGTCGGCCACGTGGTCGACGCGATCGACCGACTGCTGGCCCGCTGAGCCTCCGGGCGCACGCTCGCGGGCCCGGTCTGCGCCTGGGGATCGGGCCCGGCATCTGGGGATCGGGCGCGGCATCGACGTCGGGTCCCCAGCCTGGACGTGGGCTGGGCGCTCGGGGCGGTGGTGGGCCGCGGACTCGCTTCTTCGGTGGGGATGCTGTTCATGGATGGGGACACGTCTTATTCGGCGTGGACGCTGCTGTGGGAGCGTCCACGTCGGCGAGCGTGGGTCTGGGTCGGCCGAGGGCGTCTGCGCACGGGCCTCTCGGTGGATGAGATGCCAGGGGGCTGTTCCCGCCCGTGGGCGGGAAGTGTTCGCGTCGGGGCTGGTGGTGGCGTGCCGTTGTTGCCCGTGGGCGGGAAGTGTCCGCGTCGGCGCTGGTG
>CAKUSI010000598.1 GCA_934678955.1 uncultured Austwickia sp.
GCGAACGCTCGACCTCGACCGTGAAGTCCACGTGGCCGGGCGTGTCGATGATGTTGATCTGGTAGTTCTTCCAGAAGGTCGTCGTCGCGGCCGACGTGATCGTGATGCCGCGCTCCGCCTCCTGCTCCATCCAGTCCATCGTCGAGGCACCGTCGTGCGTCTCACCGATCTTGTAGTTGATGCCGGTGTAGAACAGGATGCGCTCGGTCACAGTCGTCTTGCCGGCATCGATATGCGCCATGATGCCGATGTTGCGGACCTTGGTCAGATCCGTGAGGACATCCAGAGCCACGGGTTCTCTCGTCTCGTCTCGTCTGCGGTCAGGGGGAGCCGCCGACCCCCCGGGGGGCCACCGGCCCCGGCCCGGGGCGTGCGCGCCGGGCCGGGTGGGCTGCTACCAGCGGTAGTGGGCGAACGCCTTGTTGGACTCGGCCATCTTGTGGGTGTCCTCGCGCTTCTTCACGGCCGCACCGAGGCCGTTGCTGGCGTCCAGGATCTCGTTCATGAGGCGCTCGGTCATCGTCTTTTCGCGGCGCTGCCGGCTGTAGCCGACCAGCCAGCGCAGGGCCAGCGTGGTGCTGCGCCCCTGGCGCACCTCCACGGGCACCTGATAGGTGGCGCCACCGACGCGGCGGCTGCGCACCTCCAGGGTGGGCTTGACGTTGTCGAGCGCGCGCTTCAGCGTGACCACCGGGTCGGTGCCGGTCTTTTCGCGGCAGCCCTCCATCGCGCCGTAGACGATCCGCTCGGCGAGCGACTTCTTGCCGTCGAGGAGGATCTTGTTGACGAGCTGCGTGACCAGCGGCGAGGAGTAGACGGGGTCGACGACCAGTGGCCGCTTGGCGGCGGGTCCCTTGCGCGGCATTACTTCTTCTCCCTCTTCGCGCCGTAGCGGCTGCGGGCCTGCTGGCGGTTCTTCACGCCTTGGGTGTCCAGGGAGCCGCGAATGATCTTGTAGCGCACGCCCGGGAGGTCCTTCACACGACCGCCACGCACAAGCACGATCGAGTGCTCCTGCAGGTTGTGGCCGACGCCCGGGATGTACGCGGTGACCTCGATCTGGCTCGTCAGCTTCACGCGAGCGACCTTGCGCAGCGCGGAGTTGGGCTTCTTGGGAGTGGTGGTGTAAACGCGGGTGCAGACGCCGCGGCGCTGGGGACTCCCCTTCAGGGCGGGGGTCTTCACCTTGGCCGACTTGTCCTTACGTCCCTTGCGGACGAGCTGGTTGATCGTTGGCACGTGCTCTCCGTACTTGTCTGGTCATGGCCGATCCTTGCCGGCCTCCTTGGATTGCCCGGACTTCCCCTTCAAAGGGACCGGGTGCTCTCCCCTGCACTTCCGTGTGCCGCTGCCCTGCCGCTCCCACGCTCACGTGGCACGCTGCGGGGCGGGCCGGATGCCCGGCGAGAGGACGTGCCCTGCACTTGATCGCCCGCGCGGGACGACCATACGAATGGCACCTCGCGAAGATGCCTCGCACAGCCCAAGACACGCGGAAGTAGCCTACCGGCTGCGCCGAACGCGACCAAATCGCGCACATACGAGCCGTGGCGCGAGTCGCGAAGGCAAGGTCGCCTCACGAACCCGCGCCACGGCGCGCTTCTAGGCTCAGTCGTGGTCGAAGCCGAGCGAGGCGTCGTCCAGCCGGACGGCCTCCCCCGAGCCCGGACCGAAGACCGGGTAGTCGTACTGCTGGTAGTCCGGCATGGCGTACATGGCGGCCTTCGCCTCTTCCGTCGGCTCGACCTTCACGTTGCGGTAGCG
>CAKUSI010000599.1 GCA_934678955.1 uncultured Austwickia sp.
CGTCCGGTCAAAGGTCGTGCAGGGCCGCGCGGAGGACACCATGATCGAGGCCTCCCGCTCGGCGGCCTTGGTCGTCCTGGGATCGCGCGAAGACCGGTGGCGCTCGCCGCGGCTTCTCGGTCCGACGCGCCGGGGCATCCTCGACGGCGTGGCCTGTCCGGCCGCGACCGTGCCGGACGCCCCGGCGTCGGCGCTGGCGATCGCCTGATCAGCCGGCGCGTCGACTCGCGGAACGCAGCCGGCCGAGGCGTTGCTCGGCCAGCCGGCGCACCGTGGGGTCGCGGTCGTCGGCGAGGATCGCCAGCGCCTCCAGCGTCGCGGCCGGGTGTTCGACGGCGTGCTGACGGACTGCTACGTACGGACTGAACACGAGCTCCGCCAGCCGGACCGGCTCCCGAACCGGCCCCCCGCCCTCGGATCGAAACATGTGCGTCATGGTCCCCTCCCCCTCACGCCCACCCCCCGTGGGCGCGTCACCGGCGAGCGTCCGTCGCCGTGCGTACGGAGTCCGTCCCGCACGAACATGCGTACCGACTCCGTATGCATGAAGCGTGCGTCCCATCCGTACGACGCAATCGAACGATCGTCCAGAACTAAGGTAACCCTTTCCGCGTCGCGCGGGTCGGGCGATCGACGCGTTCAGAGTTCACAGTCAGACCAGGAGCTCGGAGCACTCCGGGAATATCTCGGCGGCCCACGGCAGTTCCCCACCAGTCGCCCACCACGTCTCGCACAGCACGTCGAGGAGCCCCATGTCCAGCCACTCCGCCTCCGCGCCTTCTCGGCGCCGCGTGCGGATCTCGTACACCGCCCAGGTCCTGATCGCACTCGTGCTCGGCCTGGGCCTTGGATACCTGGCCCGCGAGGCCGAGCTGTCGTGGCTCGCGAGCCTTCTGGGCACCATCGGCGGCCTCTTCGTGCAGCTGCTCAAGCTCGCCGTGCCGCCGCTGGTGTTCACGGCCGTGGTCAGCAGCATCGCCCGCCTGCGCGGGGTGACCAACGCCGCGCGACTCGCCGGCAAGACCCTGCTGTGGTTCCTCGCCACCGGGTTGGTCGCGTCCCTGATCGGCCTGGGTCTCGGCCTGCTCACCCACCCGGGACGCGGCGTCACGCTCGACCTGGGCGCCGCTCAGGCGCCGCAGCGGGCCGTCGGGTGGACCGACTTCCTGACCGGGATCGTCCCGACGAACCCCGTCGGCGCTTTCGTCGAGGGCAACGTGCTGCAGATCGTCTTCCTCGGCGTGGTGGTCGGGCTTGCGGCGGTGAAGGTCGGCGATGCGGCCGAGCCGTTCCTGAATCTGATCGACGCCGCGCTCGCCATCACGCAGAAGGCCCTCTGGTGGGTCATCCTGCTCGCACCGCTGGGCACGCTCGGGCTGATCGGGCGGGCTGTCGCGACGTACGGGTGGGACCTGCTCGCACCCCTCGCGACCTTCGCCATCGACGTGTACGTCGGCTGCCTGCTCGTGTTGCTGCTGCTCTACCCGACCGTGCTCATGGTCTTCGGCCGCCTCAACCCGCTGCGCTTCTACGCCGGCGCGTGGCCGGCGATCCAGCTGGCTTTCGTCTCGCGCAGCTCGGTGGGCACGATGCCGCTGACTCAGCAGGTCACGGTGGATCGGCTCGGCGTGCCACGGAACTATGCGGCGTTCGCCGTCCCGTTCGGCGCCACCTCGAAGATGGACGGCTGCGCCGCGATCTACCCGGCGCTGGCGGCGATCTTCGTCGCCGAGGTGTTCGGGATGGACCTGGGGGTCCAGCAC
>CAKUSI010000600.1 GCA_934678955.1 uncultured Austwickia sp.
GTCGACGATCCCCGCGACGGTCGCCGCCTCCCAGGCGGGGACGAGCTCGCGGCCGGTGGCGAGCAGGTCGGAGAACAGCGCCCGCATCGGCTCTGGCCACGGGCGGGGCGGCACCGGCTGCGCGGCGAGCGTCTCGACCGTGGCCGGGGCAGGCGGCAGTCCGGCCCGAGCTGCCGTGGCGAGCGCGCGAAGGGGCAGCCAGGGGTCACCGCCCGGTCGCCGCGCGCGGGCCAGGGCCGCGGCGCCGAGGACGGCCTCTCCCTCATGCGCGTAGATGCCGTGCCCGAGGGGCGAGAGCTGCGGCCGACGCGGCCCCACCCGCAAATTGCGTGCGTGCTGGGCCTGGGAGGCGCGCCGGACCGTCGAGTCGACGGCGAGGGCGATCACCCGTCCGGCCCCGCTCACCGAGGCCAACAGGGCGTCACCGTCCGGCAGTCCCAGCAGCGCAGCGACCGGGTCGTGTTCCTGACGCGCCAGCCGATCGCGCGGTCGGCCGCTGGAGATTTGCAGCGCGTCGCGGACATCGAGCAGATGCCCCGCCGCCGCGTCGACGCCCGCCCGTGGGTAGTCCGCGAGCCAGGACGCGGCGAGCGCCCTCATCACCGACAGGTCCCGCAGACCGCCGCGGGCCTCCTTGAGGTCCGGTTCGATCAGTTGGCTCAGGTCGCCGAACCGCGCGTGCCGCGCCGCGATCTCTTCGGCGATGGCGGGCAGGCGACGGCGGGCGGTGGCCCGCCAGTCCCGGGCCACCCCGGAGCGGGCGGCGGCCACCAGGTCGGCGTCCCCGGCCACGAGGTCGAGGTCGAGCAGCCCCGTGAGGGCCGCGATATCACCGTCCGCGATCTCGCGGCACTCGCCGAGCGTCCGCACGCTGTGGTCCAGGCGCAGGCCGGAGTCCCACAGGGGATACCAGAGCCGGTCGGCCAGCTCCGCGAGAGCAGCAGGCGAGGTCCGCCCGTCGTGCAGCAGCACCAGGTCCAGGTCGGACAAGGGGCCGGACTCGGCCCGGGACAGGCTCCCGACGCTCGCCAGGGCCAGGCCGTCGCGCGGCATACCGTAGGACGCTTCGTCCCAGGAACGGACGAGCCGATCCCTGGTCACCTCGGCGACGAGGCGGCGTCGTTGCGCCCCGGCCTCCGGGGCGGTGAAGGACGTCTGCCGGGAGACCTCCAAGCGGCGGGCGACCAGCGTCGCGAGCATCGCCGTACTCCTCATCGTGTCGTCCTCGTCGTGTTCTGTGAAGCGTGGCGGGTGTGAATGGTGGAACGTGTGAATGGTGGAACGTGTGAATGGTGGAACGGGAGGTATGTGAGGTGATGCGCGTGAGGCGAATGCCCCCGTCACGGCCGATGCCCGGCAGGCGCGCTCTGAAAATGGCGCCCGCCGGGCATCGGTCGGGTTCGTCGGCACGTCAGAGCGCCGCGCTGCCTCGATCGCCGGTACGGACTCGTACGACCTCTTCGACCGAACTCACCCAGACCTTGCCGTCCCCGATGCGACCCGTACGAGCTGCGGAGACGATGACCTCCACCACGTCGGCGGCATCGGCGTCGTCCACGACGACCTCGACCCGGGTCTTCGGCACGGTGTCCACCGTGTACTCGGCGCCCCGGTAGACCTCGCTGTGGCCGCGTTGGCGACCGAAGCCGGCCGCCTCGCTCACGGTCATCCCCGCGACACCGAAGGACTCGAGCGCGGCCCGGACGTCCTCGACCTTGAAGGGCTTGATGACGGCGGTGATGAGCTTCATGCGTGG
>CAKUSI010000601.1 GCA_934678955.1 uncultured Austwickia sp.
CCTCTCGACCCTGGCCCCTGTCCTGGTTGCGATATGAGGTGTGTCTGAGTTAAATCGGTATCCGGGCTGATCAATAGCCATCAGATCGGACGTCGTGCGCGTGGTTGTTGTTCTCATTGTCCTCGACTCCGTCGGTGGTAGTCGAGTCGTTCGTGTCGGGCTCGGTCGAGCCCGTCGCGGCGGGCCTTCCTGATCCCCTCGCCGCGGCCTTGGTGTTCGTCGTCGGGGGTGACGTAGCCGATCGAGGCGTGCAGGCGCACGCCGTTGTATTGCTCGCGGACGTAGGCGAGCTCGGCGTCGAGGTCGCCGGGATCGACGATCTTCTCCAGGTGTGGCCACTCGCCCTTGACATGTCCGAACAGGGTCTCGATCCAGGCCTGGTCAGTCGGGGTGTGCGGGCGGCCGAAGTGCTGGGCGATGTGCACGCCGGCGAGGAACTCCCGGGTGGAGTGCGACCTCATCTGCGGGCCGTTGTCAGAGACCGCCAGCAGCAGGGGGACCTGCCCGCCGCCGACGGCTTCCTCGATCGCTTCGGGCTGCCCGCTTAGCAGCGCCTCGCGCAGGACCTCGCTGTCGCGAGCATCGATGACATCCAGCAGACCCTCGGCCTCCAGCGCGGCCAGGAAGCACCCCTCGACCTGGGTGGAGGTCTCCTCGGCGCTGACCAGCGTGGCGACCCACTTACGCGAGACCATGTCCAAGACCGCGACCGCGCACCGCCGGGCCCGGGTGAAATGGGTGAAGTCGTACGCCCAGATCCGGTTGGGTTTCCACTCCAACCAGTCCGGCCACGGCTTCCTCTCGGCCGGCTCCCGCGGCGGCGGACCGGCCAGATGTAGCCCGTGACCTGCAAGAACCCGACGCACCGTGGACTCACTGACATGCACCACACCGAGCCGTGAGCCACGGTGGGCGAGCTTGCGGTGCGAGCGGTCGATCTCACCCCACGCCTCGAACAGTCCCAGGATCGCGTCACGTTCGCGCTCCAGCAGCCCATGGACCGCGCCACCGCCCGGCAGCTGATCGCGCAGTGCCTCGAGCCCGCCAGCAGCGCGTCGCCGCTGCCACGACGCGGCCCGGTCTTCATCGAGATCCAGCAGGCGGCACGCCCGACGCCGCGACCATCCACCAACCTCGGTGGCGTGCCCGATCAGCTCAAGCAGGCCGGCCTTCACCTCGGCGGTGACCCTCATCGGGACCGGGCCGGCGCTCAGTCCCAACGCGCTTTTCCCTCGTGCAGATGCAGCGCTACCGCCTGCTCGGTGACCGTGGCGCGCAACCGCTCGACCTCGGCCTCCAACTCGGCCACTCGAGCCTGCTCCGCCGTCTGGCCGCGCCGCCCCGGGACCGAGGCCGCCAACGCGTCCAACGCGCCCTGCTTGGCCGTCCGGCACACCGCGACCACCGTCGAACGGTCGACCTTGTACTTCCCGGCCGCCTCGGACTGGGTGGCCTGACCGGTCAGCACCGAAACCCACATCTCGTACTTCTCGCTCGGCGGCAGATGCCGCTTCGGCTTGCGCGCGCCAGCAGCCGCACCGCCAGTCCCGCCCCCCGCACTCACTCCCTGATTCGACACCTGCAACGACCTCCAAGCCGTTCAGGCACGCCGCCAACCTGTGGGCTGATTCTCCAGCCCGATGCCGATCGAAGTCAGACGCATAGCACCCTGGTACTCCTGGGCGATTCCGGCACCGGCAAAACCCACCTGCTCATCGGCCTAGGCACCGCCGCAGCCGAACAA
>CAKUSI010000602.1 GCA_934678955.1 uncultured Austwickia sp.
TCGGTATCCAGATTGCGCAGCACATGCGTCTGGACACCGTCGTGGCTGAAGGTTCTGGACAGCTTCTCGGTCCGGATCACGATGTCGTTCGGGCTCATGTCTCCGACGGTGCCATGGGGGTTGCCGAACAGTCCCTTCCGGATCCTTAACAGTCCGTGAACCGGGTTTCGATCTGCTCAACCGGCAAGCGGCAAGCTCAATACCACAGCGAGTCCGGGCTCGGCCCGCCGCAGCTCCAACCCACCCCCCCATGCGCTGGATGAGGCGGTCGCCGATGTGCAGACCCAGGCCGAGGCCGGGCGTACCCTCCGCATTCGACCCGCGGGCCCCGCGGGCGAGGACGGCATCGAGTTCTGCCTCGGGTACGCCGGGTCCGTGGTCGCGCAGGGTGATCTGCAGGTGGCGGTCGCGGATGACGCCGGACGCCTCGACAGGGGTGCGGGCATATTTGGCGGCGTTCCCCAGCACGTTGTCCACCACCTGTCGCCAGCGGCGGGGATCGACCCGGACGAGGGCATCGGGCAGAGCCACCGGCTGTCCGAGCTCGGTGGACAGCGCGGCTGCCAGATCGCGCGAGGACACTTCCTCGACGGTCACGGCGAGCCGCTCCAGCTCGTCGTCGTTGGCCTGGAAGAGGTCATCGAGCAGCGCGCTGACTTGGGTGGTCTTCTGGCGGATGGCGCCGAGCCTGGCCATGCGCGCCGGATCGGTCTCGGTCAGGGTGAGCACCTCGGCGGCGAATCCGCGCAGGCGACCGAACGGGCGTAGCACGCGGACGTGCAGCCACAGGGCCAGGGCGATGAGGGCCAGCGCAGCGGCGATGAGCGCCAGGCTCGCGAGGGTGGCGATGGCCCGGCTCCGATCGTCCACGGCCGCGGCCGCCGGGTCGATTACGAACAGCTGACCCACCCGCGCGCCGTCGACGACGATCGTGACCGTAGCGGCCCCGGCGCGGACGGCCTGCAATTCCGAGGTCACCACCGGGCCGGGACCCCGGGCCACGATCCGGCCGTTGGCGTCGACCACGGTGTACGCAAGGTCCGGCGGGGCGGCGAGATCAGCTGGGGCCACATCCGGCCAAAGCTGGGCGATCCGGGTGGCCAGGGCATTGACGGCCGCCGGGTCGGCGGTGGGCAGCGGCGCCAGGGCCCGCGTCCACACCACTGCTATCGCCAACGCGACGACGCAGACGATTGACCCCAGCGCCAACACCACGGGGGAGCGCGGAGGCTGCCCGCATCGATGCAGAGCAGCGCGCCTCAGCCGCTGAGAGCCGCGCCGCCGCCGAGAGCGGCCGCGCCGACCGGGCCGAGACCGACAACACCCAGATGCGCGAACAGCTCGACACCCTCCGCGCCGACCTCGACCGCAGCCGGGACACGGCAGCCGAGCTGCGCAGCACCCTGGCCACCACCACCGCGGAACGAGACGCAGCCCGCGCCGACGTCGACCGCGAACGTGCCCACGGGGACCAGCGGGTCGAGGACCTGCGGTCCACCTACGACCGCCCGATTAGCCGGAAGTGCACGACTGGTCCTCCGGGGCTCCGCAGTGTGCCGGATGGGGTGCCCCCACCGGGCATACCGCCGGACAGGTCTTACGGCGACGGGGGTCGGGGCCGTGATCCTGAGGCCGGGTGGTGCCGGACTCCGTCCCGGTGGCGGTTCCACTTACGGGACGGTCAATGCTCATGCCGCAGACCTCCCCCTCCCGCCGCAGAAGAGGTAACAGCGTTTGCT
>CAKUSI010000603.1 GCA_934678955.1 uncultured Austwickia sp.
CAGCCGGACACCGGCGTAGACAAGGTTGAGCAGCAGGCCTGCGAGCTCGTGGGACGGATCGAGGTCCACGGCCCGCTCCAGCGCCACCCGGGCGAAGATCCCCTCGCCGAGCCACCAGGAGTGCGCCCCCGTCATCGTGAGCACGCCCACTTGAGCGGCGGGCGGCAACGCGCGGGCGAACTCACGCAGGCGCCAGGTCAGCTCCGCCGATTCGGCAGGATCAACGGGGAGGCGGTGGGAGCCGAGGCATTCGGCGAGGAGCCTCTTCGTCCGGGACGTCGTGGCGACGTACGCGCTCAGATCCGGACAGAGCCAGCCGAGGAGGGCGTCTCGAGCCCGGATGTCCGCGAGCAGGTCCACTGCACGCTGGGCCAGGGGTTGATCCACCTCGTTCGCCTCCCTCGCAGGCCCATCGGCCATCTCGCCGTCTCGGGCCGACGGCACCCCCAGGATGCGCGCCCACGCCGACAGGCCGTCACGGCGCCACTGCGTGATCCCTGTCGCGGGCGGATCGGCCGGGGGCGAGGTCACGTCCAGGACGGACTCCCCTCGCGGCTCGAAGAACCGTTCGATGCTCTCCCGGTCCGGCAGGGGGTTGACCCCGCCACGAACTCCGCGACGGCCGGGACCTCATCACCGGAACGCACCGGGCGGCCCTCCGCCGGGCAGCAGCGGGGATCGGAGCAGTTGAGCTCGCGCCAGCGACCCTCGGCCACGAGCAACCGGTCGCCCAGGCGCACGCCCTCCCGCCGGCACAGGCGGGTCAGCTGGTTCAGCAACCCGCGATACGCCTTCCGCGTGTCGTCGTAGACGACCACCATGACCACGTCCGGTTGTTCGCCCCGGATGCTCTGTTGCAGGGGCAGGCTCACCTCCCTGGGGAGAGGGCCGGGCGGCGGCGGAAGATCCAGGCGGGCGGTGAGTCGGACCTGCCGGTCCCGCAAGAAGACCAGCACGACCGCGTCGCGCGGATGGAAGCCCAAGATGTACGGGAGGGCGCTGATCAGTTCACCCTGGTTGGCCAGGCGGGCGGTTCGCGTCATGCGACCACCCTCCGCGGACCGAACCACCCGGGGGCACCCCTCGCGGCGAGGCTGTGGACGACGCCTTCCACGGACGGGGCTGTGGACGACCCTCCTCACGGGCCTCCGCCGTCACGGCCCACTTGCTCACGGACCTCCGTCGTCACGCCCCACCTCATGAGCCCGAGTCACGAACCCGCGCCGAGGACGTGTCTCAACCCGAGGTGACCTCGCCGACGACGTCGCGCCGCGGGAACTCCAGTCGCACATGCTCGCCGATCTGCTTGAGCATGAAGCTGTCGAGCCCCGCACCGACGAGGCCGCCGACCACGGGCACTCCGCGGCCCAGACGCCCGAAAGTCTTCTTGCCCACCTGGGTCAGCAAGCGGAAGCCGACGGCCTTGTTGACGGCCATCAGCACCGGCCCGGGCAACCGCTCCGCCGCGAAGTTGACCACCCGGCCGGAGCCCGCGTACCCGGCCTTTTTGAGCAGGTCATCGGAGTCCGCGCCGACGAGCGACAGGAGGACCGCCGAGCGGACCTCTTCGGCCTCGATGTCGTAGCCGCGAATCACCGCGATCGCCGCGGCCATCCGCGTCGCCAGCACGTAGAAGCCCCCGACGTTCGCGGGCAGGGCCAACGGCAGTGTGAAGAACCCCCCGAGGCCGGTCACGAAC
>CAKUSI010000604.1 GCA_934678955.1 uncultured Austwickia sp.
CCTCGGGGAGGCGTCCCTGCGGGCCACGCAGGCCCGCTCCGAGCAGATCGAGGCGCAGATCGCAACCGACCCGAGCGGGTTCCGGATGCTGACCGGCGACCGCCCCACCGGAAACCTGCACCTCGGGCACTACTTCGGCACCCTCGCCAACAGGGTCCGGCTGCAGAACCTCGGCGTCGAGACGCTGGTGCTCATCGCGGACTACCAGGTCATCACCGACCGCGACGGGGTCGGGCCGATCGAGGAGCGGGTGACCTCGATGCTCGCCGACTACCTGGCCGTGGGGATCGACCCCGCGCGCACGACGATCTTCTGCCACAGCGCGATCCCCGAGCTCAACCAGCTCATGCTGCCGTTCCTGGCGCTCGTCACGGAGGCCGAGCTACACCGCAACCCGACGGTGAAGGCCGAGCTGGACGCCACCGGGGGGCGCGCGATGTCGGGCCTGCTGCTCACCTACCCGGTGCACCAGGCCGCCGACATCCTCTTTTGCAAGGCGAACCTGGTGCCGGTCGGCAAGGACCAGCTCCCGCACGTCGAACAGTCCCGCGTCATCGCCCGCCGCTTCGACGAGCGGTTCGGGCGGGCGCACGCCGACCGGCCGGTCTTCCCGGCCCCGGACGCGCTCCTGTCCCCCGGCGTGGCCGTGCTCGGGACCGACGGGCACAAGATGAGCAAGTCCCGCGGCAACACGATCGAGCTGGGGATGAGCGCCGACGAGACGGCGAAGCGGATCAAGCGCGCCGTCACCGATGCCGATCGCCACATCACGTACGACCCGACGCACCGGCCCGAGGTCTCCAACCTCGTGCTCCTCGCGGCCCTGCTCACCGACCGCGACCCGGTCGAGGTGGCCGCGCAGATCGGCGACGGCGGCGGCAAGGTCCTCAAGGACACCGTCACCGAGGCCATCAACGGCTTCCTGGAGCCCGTCCGCGCCCGGCGCGCCGAGCTGCTGGCCGACCCCGGCTACCTGCGGGGCGTGCTGGCCGACGGCAACGCGCGTGCCCGCGAGATCGCGGTGGCCACCCTCGACGAGGTGCTCACGGCCATGCACATGCGGTACGTCTGAGACTGCGGACGAGAAGGCTACGGGCATGACGGCGGGCAGCGGGGGCACGACGGCCGCCCACGGTGGAGGCGCGCGACGGAGCGGACGCCAGGTGGTGCGCGCTGCCGCGCAGGCGCCTTCCCACTGGTTCGAGAGCCCGTGGGCGGAGCGGAGCCTCGCCTGGCAGCGGCGGATGGCGCGCCGCTCCCGTTCCTCCGTCCGCACCAGGGTACGCAGGCTCCGGTCGAGGTCGTTCTTCATCCTGCAGTGCGCCATCTCCGCCGCGATCGCCTACTTCGTCGCCGGTGGCCTCTTCGGTCACCCGACCCCGTTCTTCGCGGCGATCGCGGCCGTCATCGTGCTCGGCCAGTCGTTCGGGCAGCGGTTGGAGCGCAGCGTCGAGGTCGTGGCGGGCGTCGCGGTCGGGGTCCTGATCGGCGACACGTTCGTCCACCTCGCGGGCCCTGGCTATTGGCAGATCGCCGTGGTCATCACCGTGGCGATGGCGACGGCGACGCTGTTGGACGCGGGCGTGGGCATGACGGCCACCGCAGGGATCCAGTCGGCCGTGGTGGCGATCCTCGTCCCGCCGCCCGGGCAGGCCTTCATCCGCTGGACCGACGCCGTGATCGGCGGGGTCGTGGCC
>CAKUSI010000605.1 GCA_934678955.1 uncultured Austwickia sp.
ACCCGCAACGCCCGCAAGGCGGCCCGGCTGCGCACCGCCTACGAGCAGCTGGAATGGCGGATCGACGAGCTCGCCAAACAGGAGGAACTGGACGCCATGCGTCCCGACCTCGACGGCACGCAGATCATGGAGATCCTCGGGATCCCGCCCGGCCGCGAGGTCGGCGAAGCGTACCGCTTCCTGCTGGAGAGGCGGATCGACGAGGGCCCCCTGGGCGCGGACGCCGCCCGCGAGGCCCTGCTGGCCTGGTGGGCCGAGCGGCACGCGCGCCCCTAGCGCTTACCGGCCGCGCCCGCGGGGCGCGGTCTGCCGGACGTTCGTCGTCCGGGGTTCACGCCGATGTAACTCACGGGTGGCAGAGTCCGCCACGACAAGGAGGTTCGAATGGCCCGATCAGTGCTCTTCGTGTGCACCCACAACGCCGGACGCTCGCAGCTCGCGGCCGGTCTGCTGGCCCGGTACGGCGGCGCCGGCTTCGAGGTGACCTCCGCCGGCACGGAGCCGGCCGAGGCGCTGAATCCCGCGGTCGTGACGGCGATGCTCGAGGAGGGCATCGACCTGCGCGACCAGGAGCCCAAGCAGCTCACGCCCGAGCTGCTGCGGCAGGCCGACCTGGTGATCACCCTGGGCGTCGACCTGACCCGGTTCGCGCCCGGCTCCGGCTACGCCGACTGGGACTTCCCCGACCCCGCCAGCCGGCGGCTGGAGACCGTCCGGCCGATCCGGGACGCCATCGGACGCCGAGTGCTGCAACTGCTGCAGGAGCTGGACGCGCCGGTCGCCGCCTGACTCGCTGAGCGGCCGCACGTCCGGCAGGCCCCACCCGTCATCCCGGCGAACGCCGGGATCTCGACGACCTCGCGACGTTATTCAACCAGATAGTTGACAACGGATCGGGCGCGGCCTACGGTTGTATTCAACCAACCGGTTGAGGAAGTGAAACACCATGACGGATCAGCTGAGCGCGACCTTCGCGGCGCTGTCCGATCCCACCCGGCGCGACCTGGTCGCGCGGCTGGCGATCGGGGACGCGTCGGTCTCGGAGCTGGCCGCCCCGTACGACATGACCATCCAGGCGATCTCGAAGCACCTCAACGTGCTGGCCGCCGCCGGACTGGTCACCAAGCGCGCCCAGGCGCAACGCCGCCTGGTGCATCTCGAGGCGCACGTCCTGCGCGAGATGACCGGCTGGATCGAGCACTACGCCCGCCTGGCCGAACGGCGCTACCAGCGCCTCGACGACGTGCTGGCCGCTCTCGACGACGAGCCGGCACCCGACAACCGACAGTGAGGACCATCATGACCGAGCACATCACCACCGCCGCCATCGAGGCCGACCCCGTCGTCCCGGTGATCCACATCCGCCGCGACTTCCACGCCACGCCGGCGCAGGTGTTGCGGGCGCACCTCGACCCCGCCCTGTTCGCCCAGTGGGTCGGGCCGGCCTACCGGACGGTCACCGTCGACCACTGGGACGCCCGCACCGGCGGCAGCTGGCGCTTCCTGGACGCCGGCGAGAACGACGAGCAGGCGTTCCGCGGCTGCTTCCACGAGGTCGGCGACGACCGGATCGTGCAGACGTTCACCTGGGAGGGCATGCCCGAGGGCGTCGCACTGGAGACCCTCACGGTGACCGACCTGGGCGACGGCTGGACGCGCCTGCACAGCACGTCGCTGACCGACAGCTTCGA
>CAKUSI010000606.1 GCA_934678955.1 uncultured Austwickia sp.
CCGTGCGCCGGGGGGCCCCCCGGCCCCCGCCGCACGGGTCGTTCCGGCCCGCCGCACCCCGCCCAGACCACCTCCCCGTCAGGATCAGGAGCCTGCCCATGAAGACGATCGAGGATCTCGTCAAGGACGATCTGCACGGCAAGCGCGTGCTCGTTCGCAGCGACCTCAACGTCCCGCTCGACGCCGACAAGAACATCACGGACGACGGCCGCCTGCGCGCCTCCGTCCCCACTATCAAGGCGCTGACCGGCGCCGGCGCGGCCGTGATCGTGGTCGCTCACCTGGGTCGGCCCAAGGGTGCCCCGGAGGAGAAGTACTCGCTGGCCCCCGTGGTGGACCGCTTCTCCGAGCTGCTCGGCACGCAGGTCAAGTTCGCTACCGACACGGTCGGAGACTCCGCCAAGGCCGTGGTGGAGGGCCTGGCCGACGGCGAGGTCGCGCTGCTGGAGAACCTGCGCTTCAACGCCGGCGAGACCTCCAAGGACGAGGGCGAGCGGGGGGCCTTCGCGGACCAGCTCGCCGCGTTCGCCGACTACTACGTCTCCGACGGCTTCGGCGTCGTGCACCGCAAGCAGGCCTCCGTGTATGACGTCGCGACCCGGCTGCCCCAGTACGCGGGCGGCCTGGTGGGCACCGAGGTCGGGGTGCTCAAGCGGCTGACGGAGGACCCCGCGCGTCCGTACGCCGTGGTCCTGGGCGGCGCGAAGGTCGCCGACAAGCTGGCCGTCATCGAGAACCTCATGAAGACCGCGGACCGCCTCTTGATCGGCGGCGGGATGGCGTTCACCTTCCTCAAGGCCCAGGGGCATGAGGTCGGAAAGTCACTCCTCGACGAGGCGATGATCGACACCTGCAAGGGCTACCTCGAGCAGGCCACGGCGAGCGGCGTGGAGATCATCCTGCCGGTGGACGCGGTGTGCGCCCCTGAGTTCTCCGCGGACGTCCCCACGGTGACCGTCGACGCGGACGCGATCCCGGCCGACCAGATGGGCCTGGACATCGGGCCGAAGTCCGGCGAGCTGTTCGCCTCCAAGATCGTCGACTGCAAGACCGTGTTCTGGAACGGGCCCATGGGCGCGTTCGAGATGGCCCCGTACGCCGCCGGCACGAAGGCCGTCGCCCAGGCGCTGGTCGACGCCACGAAGGCCGGCGGACTGACGGTCGTCGGCGGCGGCGACTCCGCGGCGGCGGTCCGCCAGCTCGGCTTCGCGGACTCCGACTTCGGGCACATCTCCACCGGCGGTGGCGCCAGCCTGGAGTACCTGGAGGGCAAGGCCCTCCCGGGCATCGACATCTTGGACAAGTGAGAAGAGGAACAGAGCATCATGGCGAACCGCGTGCCCTTGATGGCGGGCAACTGGAAGATGAACCTGGACCACGTCCAGGCCACGCACCTGGTGCAGAAGCTCGACTGGACCCTCAAGGACGGCCGGCACGACTTCGCGACCGTCGAGGTCGCGGTCTGCCCGCCGTTCACCGACCTGCGCACGGTGCAGACGATGGTCGAGGGTGACAATCTGTCGATCCGGTACGGCGCGCAGGACATCTCCCAGCACGACGAGGGCGCCTACACCGGTGAGGTGTCGGGCCCGATGCTGGCGAAGCTGGGCTGCACGTACGCGATCATCGGGCACAGCGAACGGCGCGAGTACCACCAGGAGTCCGACGAGCTGCTGAACGC
>CAKUSI010000607.1 GCA_934678955.1 uncultured Austwickia sp.
AGGCCGCGTGATACCGTCCGGCGATGGCTTCCGACGCGTTCACACCGGTCGGCTTCACCCCGCCGACGTCCCTGGTCACGGAGCAGTTCCGGCTCGAGCCGCTGGGTCCGCGGCACAATCTCGCCGACCATGCAGCGTGGACGTCGAGCGTCGAACACATTCGGGCGACCCCGGGTTACCCGGACGGCGACTGGCCGCCCATGAGCGGGATGTCGCTCGAGGCCAACCTCGCCGACCTGCGACGCCACGCCGCCGACTTCGCAGCCGGCAAGGGGTTCACCTTCACGGTCCTCAATCCGGTCGATGACGACGTGATCGGCTGCGTCTACCTGTATCCCACGAGGTCGGCGGGCCACGACGTCGGCGTCCAGTCCTGGGTGCGGGCGGACCGTGCCGAACTCGACACCCCGCTCGCGGACGCCGTCGCCGAGTGGATCGCCGTCGCATGGCCGTGGACCCGTCCCTACCGTTACGGCCGCTGACCCTCGTGGCGGGCTGGGTCAATAAGCGACGTATCCCGGCGGCGCACGAGAAGGCTCAAGCGTTGGGCCGCGTGTCGCCGGGCCGGGTGAGCGCGCGGACGTCGACGGCGTCCATACCCGCTGCCCGGGCCGCCTGCAGGCCCTCGTCGCTGTCCTCGTAGACCAGGCAGCGGGCCGGGTCGACCCCGAGAATCCCGGCCGCCTTGAGGAACACGTCCGGTGCGGGCTTGCCGGCCGCGACGTCCTCGCGGGTGACGATGCAGTCGACCAGGACGTCCAGCCCGAGGGCACGGGCGGTCGGCAGCAGTGTCTCGGCCTGACCGCCTGACGCGATCGCCGTCCGGACTCGGTGCCGGTTCCTGCGGAGCACCCCCACGACGACCTCGAGCGACCCCACGTCCGGCAGCCGCTTCAGGTAGGCCCGGTTGCGCGCCAGCTTGACCGACTCAGCATCGACGCACGGACCGTCGGGCGTGGCGGCGGCGACCATGTCGGCGACCGACAGGCCGGACCGGGCCTCGAACCAGTCGCGCGCGATCCGCACACCGTAGGGCCGCATCGCCTCGGCGAAGGACTCGTGGTTCACCCGGGTGCTGTCGGCGAGAGTGCCGTCCCAGTCGAAGATCAGCATCCGGTAGCGATCACCGGGCTCCAGGTCCTCGGCTGTCGCCGCCCGGAGTTGCCGTGGCCGCCGTGATGTCTCTGTCATCGCCCCCAACCTTCCGCATATCGCATGCAATCGCAACTTGTCATGTGATTACATGCGATAATGCAGCCTTCGCTGAGTCAGCAGCGCTCACTCGGACGTCCGATCGCCACCGATCCCAACATGAGGAACCTCCCCGCACGCATGACCACGCACCCGATCCCACCCGCACCCCGGCTCCAGCTCGCCCTCGACGACATCGACCGCGCCGACGTCCTGCCGCTGCTCGATCGGGTGGCCGGCTACGTCGACATCGTCGAGGTCGGCACTCCCCTGATCATCCGCTACGGCCTGGCCGTCGTGAGCGACATCAAGCGGCACGTCCCGGGCGTCGAGGTGCTGTGCGACGCCAAGATCATGGACGCCGCCCACTACGAGGCGTCCCTGGCCTTCGAGGCGGGCGCCGACTACGTCACCGTGCTGGCGCTCACCGACGACGGGTCGGTCACCGGCTGCGTCCGGGCCGCGGCCCAGTTCGGGGCGAAGGTGA
>CAKUSI010000608.1 GCA_934678955.1 uncultured Austwickia sp.
TTGGGCATGATGACATCCTTCCAGGCCAGCCCACCGGGCTAGCCAACTCAGATGTCACCTATCCGTGCAGCAGTCCCACCGCTCTGGAATCCGCAGGGGCGTCGTGGCTGTGAGCACCCCCGCGTTGGAGAAATCTCTGACTTCGAGGGGAAGTTCCTTGGACGGGACTGACCGATTCGCTCGGGACCCCCCTTTCTGATTGGCGACGAGCGCGAATGCCCAGGGAGTAGCCGCTTGTCTGGGGGACTGTCCACGAGGCAGCGCCTGGCTCCGTTATGCGGGTGTGTGGCCTCTGCCACTGCACCCGACAGGAGGCCCCCGCATGGATGACTGGACCTACACCTACCCGGATGTCGATCCACCCGACACGCAGCCAACACTCCTGTTCGAGGACGGGCGCGTGATCGAGGCCCGTCGCCGCCGCGCGCTTCAGGCGGAGGCCGCCCGCGTCGCCTCACGGGAGCAGACCCAAGCCGTGGAAGTCGTCGGCAACCAGGCCGAGGCAGACGTCCCCCTCCGGTTCACGACACCGGCCAGCGCCGCGCCGGCATTCTGACGGACGGTCTCACCATGGCAGCTGTGTACGACGACTACGGCCCGGACCGGGTCGGGTTCTTCTTCGGCTTGACCGGCCCTCGGCTCGCAGCCCTGACCCTCGCGGTCATCCCCGTGTTCGTGGCCGCCAACCAGCAACGCTGGCTGCTCGCGGCCCAACTCGCCGCGATGGCCGCCGCAGTGGCGGTGCTGGTCGTCGTCCCCGTCCGCGGCCGATCGGCGACCGGCTGGCTGCTCGCCAGCCTCAGCTTCACCGTCGGAAAGTCGTTCGGCTGGACGTCGTGGCGCAGCAAGGCCGCCACAGGGAAGGCCGAAGCACTCGAGAACGCGGACCTCCCCGGCGTGATGACCGGGATCGAGGTGCACGACGGCGCCCCGAAGGGCCCGGCGCAGACCCGCTACGCGATCATCCAGGACCACGGCCTGCGCACCTGGGCGATGACCGCCGCGATCCGGCACCCCGGCGTGGGCATGGCTGAGGGCGATCGCCGAGACCAGTACGGACGCGGCCTCACCGAACTGCTCGATGTCGCCGCGCGGGCGTCCCTGATCAGCGACGTGGTGTTCCTGGTCCGCACGGTCCCGGACGACGGCGCCGAGCGGCAGCAGTGGATCGCAGCGCATCGGCGTCCCGACGGTCCCGAGCTGGCCCGGCGGATGAACGACGAGCTCGCGACCGCCTTGACCCGGGCCGCGGTGCGCACCGAGTCGTTCGTCACGTTCGTGGTTCCCGAGGCGCGGATCGCGAAGCAGGCGCGCGAGTTCGGCGGCGGCATGGAGGGTCGCACCCGCGTCCTGTACGCGCTGGCCGACGAGATCGCCGCGATGCTGCGCGGCGGCATGGGCATGACCGACGTGAGCTGGCTCACCTCGCCCCAGTTGGCGCTCGCGGTCCGGACCGGGTTCGCGCCCGCCGACCGGGCCGGGATCATCGACGCCCTCGCCGCCCACCAGAGCGACCCGGCCGTGTGCACTGAGGTGCCGTGGGCGATGGCCGGCCCCTCGGGCGCCGACACCACGATGCGGCACTACTCCCACGACGCGTGGAACTCGATCAGCTCCACCATCAAGCTCCCCGACCGGGGCGCCTGCCTCGGCGCCCTCGCCCCGGTCCTCA
>CAKUSI010000609.1 GCA_934678955.1 uncultured Austwickia sp.
TCTGGGGTCGGCTCACAGTGGGGCCGAGCTCGGGATCTTGCTGGAGCGGGCTCGTGCGCGGCTGGCCGATCCCGCGCAGTCGATGCTGGAGCTGGAGGTGGAGCCGGCACCTGCCCTGGTGAAGGGTCTGCTGCCAGAGCCGGACCCCACGGGCCTGTTCGGGGCTCCCCGGACCTCGCGCGGCCGGCGCGAGGAGAGTCGTGACCGGTCGGGTCGGGTGGTGGCGACCGGTTCGGGGCTGTTGCATGAGTCGTTGAGCGGTGTCTACGACGCGCTCGGGTTCGACGTGCTCGATGACGAGACCTTCCGGGACCTGGTGGTGGCCAGGATCGTGGAGCCGACCTCGCTGCTGGACAGCGCGCGGGTGCTGAGTGATCTCGGCGTCGCGGCGGCGTCCTACTCGACGATGAAACGGACCCTGCGGCGGGTCAAGACCGGCAAGTACCGCGACCAGCTCGCGGCCGCGTGCTTCGCCCACGTCCTCGCTCACGGTGACCTCAGTCTGGTGCTGTACGACGTGACCACGCTCTACTTCGAGGCTGAGAAGGAGGACCAGCTGCGGAAGGTGGGCTACTCCAAGGAGCGGCGGGTGGACCCGCAGATCGTGGTGGGGTTGCTGGTCGACCGGCAGGGTTTCCCGCTCGAGATCGGCTGCTATGAGGGCAACCAGGCCGAGACGCGCACGATCGTGCCGATCGTGGAGCAGTTCCAGGCCCGGCATGGACTGGCCGACCTGGTGATCGTGGCCGATGCCGGGATGCTCTCGGCGAGCAACCTGAAGGCCCTCCACGAGGCCGGGCTGCGGTTCATCGTCGGGTCGCGGGTCACCAAGGCCCCGCTGGACCTGGAGTCCCACTTCGCCTGGCACGGGGACGCGTTCGCCGACGGGCAGGTCATCGACACCCTCACCGTGCGGGACCGCCGCGGCCGCAAGAAGAGCCCGGAGAACAACCCGCGAGTGAAGGCCGAGCCGGTCTGGGACCCCGAGCAGCATCCGGGATCGTGGCGGGCGGTGTGGGCCTACTCGGCCAAACGTGCCGCCCGTGACCACAAGACCCTCACCGCCCAGGAGAACCGAGCCCGCGAGGTCATCGCCGGCGCCAAGCAGGCCAAGGCCACCCGGTTCGTGAAGACCACCGACGGAAAGCGCGCCCTGGACGAGACCTCGCTAGCGCGCGCGAGGCGACTGGTCGGGTTGAAGGGCTACGTCACCAACATCGCCGCCGACCTGATGCCCGCCGGCGAGGTCATCGCCAGCTACCACGACCTGTGGCACGTCGAGCAGTCGTTCCGGATGTCCAAGACCGACCTCCGCGCACGCCCCATCTTCCACCGCACCAAGGACGCGATCGAGGCCCACCTCACCGTGGTGTTCGCCGCGCTCGCCGTCAGCCGCGAAGCGCAGAACCGGACCGGGCTCGCCATCGGCAACCTCGTACGGCAACTACGACCACTGCGCTCAGCAACCATCGCGATCAACGGCATCGAGCAGACCTTCCACCCCGAAATCACCCCCAGCCACCAGCAGATCCTGAGCGCGCTCGGACACCACCGAGGACTCACGCACTAAGCCGTTTGACCCAAGTCAGGAGGACAACTGCTTCCGCCAGCGTTCGGCATGTGAGCACGGGAACGTCTGGAGGACGGCGCGACGTGCTGGCTCGACCAGCCC
>CAKUSI010000610.1 GCA_934678955.1 uncultured Austwickia sp.
GTGTCGTCCGAGACGAAGCCTCGCGAGCCCACGAGGTGGAAGCGGCGGACCTCGCCGAAGCGGCGCGCGATCGAGGCGCCGCTCATCCCCTCGGTCGCGAGGCCGAGGGCGTCGCCGACGGCGGTGCCCAAGAGCACGCCCCGGAGCCGCTCGCGGAGATCCATCTCGCGGCGAACGTGGCGGTCGCCATCGCGCATTCCCCGGGGGCGGGCGAGCGCAGGGGCACGCTCCTTGCTGAACATGTACGCAGCGATGCGCGCTCCGCGATGCCGCCTTCTCCCCCCACCTCGCGGTCGGGCCCGTCGAGGCGCGGGCCGGCGCCGCGGTGCTCGCCGCCGCCGATGTGCTATCCGGGCCTCGCGCACCGTTCCACGCGTCTCGATTTGGAACGCTTGCCCGTGACGTCCGGCGTCACCCCTGGCAGGATCGCGCGAGTTGCTCCATGTCACCTGCACACACCCTCACTGGAGTCGTCATGTCCGATGTTTGGCTTTCCTCCCTGATCACCCGCACCCCGCAGGAGGGGTTCGAGCTCGCGATCACGCTGGCGCGGCGCGGCGTCAAGTACACCCAGCCCGATGTTGAGAAGCTTCGCGAGCTGCGCCCGCAGTACGCCGAGAACGCCGCGGACCTGATCGCTTCGTCCCACGTCGTCGCGGTCCATTTCGCGACCGTGGCTGCGGCGAACGATCACTGGCGTGGTCGCAGCGACGGAGAGTGAGCCACGTGATCGCCCTCACCCAGCTGGCCCAGGCGAAGATCCAAGAGGTGATCGCGACCGAGGGCGACGTCGGCAACCTGATCCGCGTCCGTGCGCGCAAGGTGGCCCCGTACCGCTTCGACTACGAGATCCACTTCATCGAGGCCGAGGAGATCGAGGCCGACGACATCCAGGCGAAGATCGAGGAGCTGGTGTTCGTGGCGGATCCTGCGAGCGCCGCGAACCTCGAGGGCGCCACGATCGACTTCGTGGAGGGGCCGCCTGGCGGGTTCAAGTTCGACAACCCTCAAGCGAAGCGCACCTTCGACGACGCGTTCGAGACGGAGGTGAACGACTTCATCGAGGACGCGATCAACCCACAGATCGCGGCGCACCGCGGGCACATCACGCTCCACGGGATCAAGGACGGAGACGTGTACCTGGAGATGGGCGGGAGCTGCCAGGGCTGCGGCATGGCCGCCATGACGCTGCGCCAGGGCGTCGAGAAGCAGCTCCGCGAGCGCTTCCCCGACCTGGGTGAGATCATCGACGTCACGAACCACGACGCAGGAACGAACCCGTTCTACCAGCGCGGGGCCTGAGAGGCCGTCGCAAGATCACGGCGCTCGGGAACGCGGACCCGGGGACGGGTGGCGCCGACAGCACGGAAGGGCGGCGGAGCTCGGCCGCGCGCGCGAAGGCGCGCGCCAGCCAGCTCAAAGGAACGCCGAGCGGCGTGGCTCCACGCTCACGGGACATCGGGGACGGGAAGCGCTGATCGGACGGAGTGTCCGCGGAGCTCGGCCCGCGGGCGCGAAGGCGCGCGCCAGCAAACTCGAATCAAAGCCTGTCGCAAGATCACGGCGCTTCGGAACGCCGAGCGGAGCGCTCACCCTCGACTGGACGCCGGGGACGGCAGCGCCGACAGGACGGAAAGGTCGCGCAGCTCGGCCC
>CAKUSI010000611.1 GCA_934678955.1 uncultured Austwickia sp.
GGGGCACGGAAGGTCTGCTCGGACTCCCAGCGGTCCTGCCAGCGCTGCTCGATGTCAGCAGCCATGGCGGCGGTGTACCGGAAGGGCGTCTCGTTGTTCTCGTTCGTCTCGACCACGGGCCAACTCTGCCACTTCCGCGCGCGGACGCCGAACCGTGGCCACCCACACCCCCGGTCGTTGCCGTCTGGTACCCGGGGGGACCCGGTTCGTTCCTTGGGTTGAGGACATCGGCGACGGTCCGCGCGTTCGTCCCGGCCGCCGGCTGACCCGGGACGCGCCGAGGGCTTGGGTTCTGGACGCCGAGGGCTCCCCTCACCGCTGCGACAAGGCCTTTCGCCGGCACCGCCCCCGTGGCAGAGTGGTCCCGACCGACCACGAGGAGGGCCACCATGGGCCGCACGAAGCATCCCGCCCGCGTCCTGATCATCGCCACGAACACGCCGGCGTACGAGCTCGCCGGCTACCGCACGGGCCTCTGGCTGGGAGAGCTCACCCACTTCTACGACGTGCTCGCCGACGCCGGCCACGACCTCACGATCGCCAGCGTCTCCGGCGGGCTGGTACCCCTCGACCCCGAGAGTCTGGCCGCTCCGGTCCTGAAGCTCGGCCGCACCGACAAGCGCTACGAGGACCCGGCCTTCATGGGCCTGCTGGAGGACACCCCCAGCGTCGAGGACGTCGCCGACGAGCACTGGGACGCCGTCTACCTGGCCGGCGGCCACGGCACCATGTTCGACTTCCCCCACCACCCGGCGCTCGGCGATCTGCTCGTGAGCACGCTCGAGGACGGCGGCATCGTCGCGGCGGTGTGCCACGGGCCGGCCGCCTTCGTCGGCGCTCGGCTTTCCGACGGCTCGCCCCTGCTCGAGGGCTGCCGCGTGACCGGGTTCTCCTGGGCCGAGGAGAAGCTGGCCGGGCGCGACAAGGTGGTGCCGTTCCGGCTGGACAAGGCGCTGAAGGACGAGGGCGCCACCTACACCAAGGCGCTGTTGCCCATGACCGAGAAGGTCGTCGAGGACGGCCGCCTCGTCACCGGGCAGAACCCGATGAGCGCCGCCGGCGTCGCCAAGGCGGTGGTGAAGCTCCTCAAGAAGCAGCACCGCCACTGAGGCGGCACGCCGGGGTCAGGCGGCCCCGGCCGCGTCGAAGGTGGTCGTGTCGATCTTGGTCGAGGCCGTCCAGTCGTGCAGCCAGTCCGGCACGTCGAGGTGGCCGGGGAACTCGCCCACCAGTTCCTCGAGCTCGTCGTGCTCGACCGAGCCGCCGGTCTTCTTGAGGAACCGGCTGCGGATGATCGCGTGCGCGTAGACCGTCTCGCCGACGCAGAACGTCTGCTCCACGTAGCCCCACTTGTCGTCGAACCCGAGCACGCGGGTGTACAGGTCGAAGCGCTGGCCCAGGCGCAGCGACTTGCGGTAGGTGATCGTCTGCCCGGCCACCACCGGGAACCAGCCCCGCGCCGACAGCTTCGCCCACATGCCCGAGCGCACCATGAGGTCCATGCGCCCGAGGTCCATGAGCGTCAGGTACTTGCCGTTGTTCATGTGCAGGAGCAGGTCGAGGTCGCTGGGCACCACGCGGAACGGGGTGCGCGCGGTGTCCCAGATGCTCAGCCGCCGGGCGCGCAGCCATCGCAGCCGCAGCAGGAGCAT
>CAKUSI010000612.1 GCA_934678955.1 uncultured Austwickia sp.
CCGGAGTGGAACGGCTGGCGTTCGGCGCGATCGACTTCAGCCTCGACATCGACGCCGTCGAGCAACCCGACACCCTCCGCTACGCCCGCTCCCACCTCGTGCTCGCCTCACGAGCCGCCGGGCTGGCCGGGCCCATCGACGGCGTGACCGTCGACCTCTCGAGCGCCGAGCCGACCGCGGCCGACGCACGCGCCGGCCGCGCGCTGGGCATGGGCGGCAAACTCTGCGTACACCCCATGCAGATCGCGCCCACGGCCGAGGCCTTCGCGCCGACGCCCTACGAGATCACCTGGGCGGAGGGGGTACTCGCCGCCGTCGCCACCGCGCAGGCCGATGGCTCGAGTACGGGAGCGATCCGGTTCGAGGGCCAGATGATCGACGAGCCCGTGCTGGAGCGTGCCCGCCGCATTCTCGACCGCGTCGCCCACGAACCGAAACCCACGCTCGCACGAACCCCCGAACCCGGAGAGGGCGGATCATGACCAGCCACGACGTACCCGAAAGCGTCACCCGCACCGAGGTGATCGCCGCCGAAGCAACCGAATCGTTCGCCGGACTCATCGGCCTCGACCCCGCCTCCCTGCCGGCGGGGGAGGTGCCCGAGATGTGGCACCTGCTGTACCTGGTCAACCGCCCCGCCACCGCCGACATCGGCCCGGACGGCCACCCGCTCACCGGCCTGCCCGCACCGGCCGGGCCCGGAATGCGCCGCATGTGGGCCGGCGCGCGGGTCACCACGCACCGCCGGCTCCGCATCGGTGAAGAGGCGACCCGCACCACGCGAGTCGTGTCGTCGCAGGAGAAGCAGGGCCGCTCCGGGCCGCTGCAGATCGTCACCGTACGCAGCGACTACACCCAGGGCGGCGAGCTCGCCATCGTAGAGGAGCAGGACATCGTCTACCGCGCCCCCGGTAGCGGCAGCCTGCCCCGCACCGAGCCCAGCGACGAGCCGCTGCCGGAGCGGGAGGCCCGTATCGACCTCCCCGTCGACGAGGTGCTGCTGTTCCGGTTCTCTGCGCTGACGTACAACGGACACCGGATCCACTACGACCACAACTGGGCCCGCCACGAGGGCTACGACGACCTCGTCGTACACGGGCCGCTGCAGGCGATCATGATGACCGAGGTCGCTCGCCGGGCCGGCGTCGACCTGGCCGGGCGCCAGTTCGCGTACCGGCTGGTCTCCCCGATGATCGGACCGCAGACCCTCACCGTTCTCGCCGCCGAGGACGGAGTGGAGGCGGGCGCGGAATCCCGCTCCGCCGCCGGAACGATCTCCGCGCAAGGCACCTGGGCCTGACCCCGCGCCGCGGGCCGTACGTCACCGGGGAGCGTCCTGTGGGGGCCGGCGACCGGGAGCGTCCCATGGGACTCGACGCTGGTAGGTGAGGTGCTGACGGGTGAAGGTCCCATGGGACAACGCGAAAACCGTCACCTTTTCACGTCGTCCCACGGGACCTTCCAATCCTGCGGGTCATGTGTTCGCGCTACTCCTGTGGGACGCGCCTCCAAGACAACTCGGAACGCGCGCCGATGGGCAAGCGCGATAACCGTCGCCCATTCGAACGTCGTGACGGGCAACGTCGCCTTTCGCGGGTCGTAACCGGGGAGCGTCCCATGGGACTCGACGCTGGTAGGTGAGGTGCTGACGG
>CAKUSI010000613.1 GCA_934678955.1 uncultured Austwickia sp.
AGCACGGCGTGCAGCCCGTAGGCTGGGTCACAGTCGAGGTCCTCGTGGGCAGGGAGTGTGGTAACTCCTGATCCTGAGGGCCCCGACCCCCACCTCAGCACACCCGCCTCACCCGGCGTGTCGCCCCACCCCCACCGCAGGTACGAAGAGCCCGTTTCGTGAGGCTCCGCCCTTGCACGCGAGGCCACACCCCGAACCCTCTAGTAACGATCGCCCATGGCACCCGATCCCCGGCTCGTATTGCTCGACCCGCGCACCAATCCACGCAGGGCGTCTTCTCTGGCCGCTGCGCCGTTCGTGAGAATGGGGGCCGTGCGTGGGACGATGCCCGGATGAAGCGGTCGGAGCTCTTCATCACGGCGGCGTTGATGGCGGTGCGCGGCGCTGCCGCAGTTGCCAGCGGGGGGGCCCGGTCGCCAGACAGCGTTCGGTACCGGAACGACGAGGACCCCTTGCTGGTGTTCCGGGTCGATCTCGCCCAAGGACCCGGGCAGCTGCCGCAGGTGATCCACCTCCTACCGATGGGTGCCGCCCTGGCGGTTCAGGCCGCTGTGGCGGCCTGCCTGTGGGTGGCAGCAGCATCGGTGGCAACGCGGGGCATGTCCCGCTGGTGGTTCTGGGCTGCAGTGGCGTTCGGTTTGTCTCCGTGGTGGTTGGGGTGGGACTGGGCCGTGTTGTCGGAGTCGCTGGTGCTGGGGGCGATGGCCCTCTTCGCTGCGGGGTCCGGGCGGTGGATGTCCTCGCGTGAAGCCGCGGTTCCAATGATGGTTGGCGCGGGGATCGCGTTGCTGGCTCGACCGATGGTCGCGCCCTTGGTGCTGGGGATGCTGACCGTGATCCTGTTGGCGCGCCGCGAGGTCCCACGGCCTCGGCTGGCCGCCGGTGCGGTGGCTCTGCTCATCGTGGCTGGGCTTGTCCAGTCGGCAATGTTCAACGCATCCACTCCCTCCTATGAATACGTGGGGCCAGGGACGACCATGGCGGGCATCCAGGCCAGCGACCGAATGGCCGCGAGGTGGAATAACACCGGATACCTCGAGGCGGCCGCAAGCTTCGGCATGCCACAGTGCGAGATTCCAGGCGACCTGGATGAGGGCTTCGCGGGGTCGGCCACGCTCAGGGAACTACCATGCGCAGGGATGTCCGATTGGCTCAACGCCGGCGGTCTGCCTTGGTGGGCGGAGCTCATCCACCTGCCGGGCACGACGCTCCGGGAAGTTGTTGCGGGTGAGTGGACGGCCGACACGTGGCAGGGCTACATGCGAGGTAGCCACTTGGTCCCCCAGCCGATTGCGGTTGCCGTTGACGTTCTGATGTGGCTCGCGCTCGCGACCGCATGCGGTGCGATCGTCACGGTGGGCGGTCCCCATCGGGGCGCACGTACCCTTATCGCCCTCGGCGCCCTCGGCTATGCACTGGTCCTCATCTTGGTGGACGGGCAGGAGAACTGGCGCCACATTCTTCCTGCGCTGGTGGTGCTGGTGCCATTTGCCCTGGGTGTGTTCTCGCGCCAGGCATCTCCGGAGCCATAACCTCCGATGCCGACGTCAAGGGGTTGCAGCAGGTGTCTTGACCCGTGGTGCCTCATAGTCAAGTCCCCGGCTGATGGGGCGTGTGCCTCACAGATTTTTCCCCGGGAACGGGGGTCTA
>CAKUSI010000614.1 GCA_934678955.1 uncultured Austwickia sp.
GTTCGCCGTCCGGCGCTGTCGTCGACTGTATGCGCCGGCCTGGCCACGGTCCGACCCGCAAGCACCAGCCGCGGCAGATCCGGATGTCAAGGTGGCCTTGACGGACTGGTGGGCTGTCAAGGTATCCTTGACGTGTGGAGATCCGCGATTCGGCGCGCAAGCACGGGATCACGGACGCCGACATCGACCACGCGTGGGCAACGCCATCCGGCTCGTCGAGTACGAGTACGCCGGACATGAACGGCTACTCGTGATCGGAGCCGACCGACAAGGCCGGCTGCTTGGATTGGTCGCCGTGCCAGCCGGAGACCCGACCCGGATCATCCATGCAGATCTCCTGCGACCCAAGTTCTACGACGACCTGAGGTGAGGTGAACACGATGACGATCAAGACGCGCAGTGAAACCACCGGGCTGGACCAGCTCGACCCGACCAGGCATCCGGCACGCGACGCCGTGCACTTTCGACGGATCCTCGCTGCCCGCAAGGCGATCGCGGATGCCGAGCAGGAACTGCGCGATGCCGTGAAGGCTGCCCGGGATGCCGGTGACTCCTGGACGGTCATCGGCGCGGCCCTGGACACCACCCGACAGGCCGCCTTCCAACGCTTCGGCCGCGACTGAACCCACCCGGCAGGCGCCAATTGAGTTGCGTGGCCGCCGGTATTCCTGCCCGCGGTGTTGGGTGTCACAGTTGGACCCATGACGCCTACATGGGTTCCGGTGGCCGGGGGGCTGCTGGCGGCCAGTGCCGAGGGGTCGGGGGATCCGGTCCTGGTGGTGCAGACTGCACTCTCCGTGGACGAACTGGTCCCGTTCATGCGCCAGGACCTGCTTCGTAGCCGGTATCGGGTCATCACATTCGACCGCCGCGGGTACGGCGCGAGCACCGCGGTCGGTGGTGCCGCCTCGATCGACACCGACATGCGGGACTGCCTCGCCGTCCTCGATGCGCTGGACGCCGCACCGGCCAACGTGATCGGAGTGAGCTACTCGGCAGCGGTCGCCCTCGAACTCGCCGGACGGGCCCCGGCCGCGGTCCGCTCCCTGACGATCGTGGAGCCGCCGCCCCGGCACGTTCCCGCCGGCCCCGAGTTCCTGGCGGCGAACCACCACCTGCTGGACCTCTACCAACGCGGGGGGGGTGGCCGTCGCGCTGGAAGCCTTCATGACCATGCTCGTGGGTTCGGACTGGCGTCCCCGCCAGGAGGGACTGCTGCCAGGATCGGTGGCCCGGATCGAACGGGACGCCGACGCCTTCTTCAGCCGGGACATTCCCGCTCTCGTTTCCTGGGCGTATGGCCCCGACCAGGCTGCGCGGGTGACCGTCCCGGTGCTGTATGTGGGAGGAACCGAGAGTGGGCCGTGGTTTCGCCAAACCCAGGCCTGGGTGTCAACCCTCTTCCCGGCAGCCCAGAGCGTCACCATCGAGGGGGCGGGCCACGACCTGGCGCTCACCCACCCCCGCGAACTGGCCACCGCCGTAGCCCGGTTCCTCGACGCCCAGACATAGGCTCGCCAACCCGAACCGACCCCGCCTCACACTCGCCTCGCCAGGACCACACCAAGCGCGGCAGATCCGCGCATGTGACCTATGACCGCTGTGCGTCGTCCGACCAGACTTCACGCACGAGGCCATCGATACCG
>CAKUSI010000615.1 GCA_934678955.1 uncultured Austwickia sp.
CCTGGTCCGCCGCGTACAGCATCGGCAACGCGCAGTCGGTGGCACCGAACGGCATCGCGTCCACCACCCGCAGCGCATCGTCCAACCGCTGCCGCGGCGAAATCGCCAACGGCTTCAACACCGTCGAACCCCAACCGGCGGGCGTTGCCCAAGAAGCCGACCGCACTCGACCCCCGGACTGGGGCTCAACTCATGCCATCGGGTCGTTCAACTACAGGAACATCATGTCGGCCTGAGCCGCTCGCCCCAGGACTGCGTCACGCGATCTGGTATCTATCGCCGTCGATCTCAACCTCGACTCGCAGCGTGCCACCGACAGCCTCGGCGTACTTGCGAAGGGTGTCGACCTGGGTCCGCTCAATATCGCCGGACTCGATGCCCGACACACGTCGTTGCGAGACATGGATGCGCTCAGCGACGTCCGATTGGGAGAGCAACCGCTGTTCGCGTAGCTCCCGCAGGCGGTAGGCACGGACTTCGTCCAGCATCCTCCGACGGTGCGCATCGACCCGCGCACGGCGCTCCGGGCTGAGCTCGGCGAGCCTCTCCTCCAATGTCCTAGCCATCATCCACTCCCCTCGATCTCCGATCCGTCAGCGCGCGAAGGTGCTGATCTAGCAACTCGTCCGCCAGCGGAATGTTCGTCCGGTACCACTTCTTCCAGTTCCCCGCCTTGTCGCCGGCAACCAACAGGATCGCTCGCCGGACGGGGTCGAACGCGAACAGGATCCGCAACTCGGACCTGCCGCGGGAGCCTGGCCTCAGCTCCTTCATGTTCCGATGGCGGGACGTTGCGACCGTATCGACCAACGGCCTACCAAGGGCGGGCCCGACATCACGCAGGATTGTCAACGCAGCGAGCACCTGGTCGGCAGAGCCGTCATCAAGCGTGTCGAGCCAGCTGTCGATCAGCCGGGTGTCCACGTTCCACACGATGTCATCGTAGAACATACAACTTCTGAATCCAAGCACGCTCATCCGCTCGACTACCACCTGGGCCGGGTTCGGCAATCAACGGTCACACCCACACGCGCCCGGCGATCTAGCGACGCGCCGCCTGGAGTCAGCCTCGCTTCACTACTAGGGCGATCAGTTCCCGGCTACATCCCAGCGCGGCCGCGAGCGCTCCGTACGACCACTTCTTCGGGTCCTCCGCTCGCAACCGCCGGATCAACGCGTCCCGCTCAGCCCGCTGTCGCGCAGCCAACTCGTCCGCCTCCAGAGCCTTGCGATGCAGTTCCCGAGCCCGCGCGGCCCGCGCGTCCGACACACCTCCCTGAGCGCGACGAGAGGCGGCACCCCTACTCGGGGTACCGCCTCCCTTGAGCGCATCAGCCACGCGCGAACTCCGCGATCAGGCTCGGCACCGCCGCATCGAACCCGGCGACGTCGAGCATGCCGCCATCGTCCGGATCGGCGATGCTGAACCCGGTCGCCGTCATGCCCACGACCACCAGCTTCGCCGGAATCCCGGTCCGCTCGCGGTACGCCCGCAGCGCCTGATGCGGGTGCACCTCACCAGCCCAGGTCTCGTTGTCCGTGTACACCACGAACACGTCCACCTCCAGGCCCTGCTCCGCCGCGTACAGCATCGGCAGCGCGCAGTCGGTGGCACCGAACGGCATCGCGTCCACCACCCGCAG
>CAKUSI010000616.1 GCA_934678955.1 uncultured Austwickia sp.
CTCGGGGTGGACGGGCTGGTCAGCGACGCGGTGGACGTCCTGGCGGAGGTTCTCGCGCGCCGGGGCGCCTGGCCGCCGGAACCCTGCGAGTAAGCCCTCCGCCCGAGGGCCCGCGATGGGTCAGACGGTCGCGAGGGGACCGTACGTACGCTTCGCCTTCTCCAGCGCGGAGACGTACCCGGCGCGCCCGTAATCCGTCGTGTCCACCTCGTCCGGGACGGCGAGCAGTCCGCGTACGTCGGAGACTGACGCGAACCCCTTGGCCGCGCACCACGCCTCGAGCCCGGCGATCAGGGAGCTCGCGTGGGACTCCCCGTGCCGCACCAGCGACGACGTGCTCATCACGACGTCGGCGCCCGCCAGCAGGTAGCGCACCACGTCGTCCGAGGTCTCGACGCCGGTCGTTCCCGCCAATGAGGCGCGGATCCGCCCGTGCAGGGCCGCGATCCACGTCTGCGGCAGCCGGGCCTCGCCGGGCGAGGACAGCTCGATCTCCGAGGTCACCAGGATCTGTTCGACGTCGATCTTCGGCTGGATCCACCGGTTGAAGAGGACCAGGCCGTCGGCCCCCGCCTCGTCCAGGCGCAGGGCCAGCGACCCGAACGACGAGAAGTACGGGCTCAGCTTCATCGCCACCGGGATGGTCACCGAGTCACGCACCGAGCGCAGGATGTCGACGTGCCGATCCTCGATGACGCGGCCGTCGACCGAGACGTCGCCCGGGACGAGGAACACGTTGAGCTCGATCGCCGCCGCGCCCGCGTCCTGCATCTGGCGGGCGAAGTCTGCCCAGCTGCCGAGCGTCGAGCCGTTGAGCGAGCCGATGACCGGCACGTCCACGGCCGACACGGCGTCTTCCAGCAGCGAGAGGTAGCGGTGCGAGAGCCCCGTGTCCTCGGTCGGCATCGTCGGGAAGTACGACAGGGACTCCGCGAAGGACTCCTCGTGACTCTCCTCGATCTCCAGGTCTCGATCCCGCTCGTGGCGCAGCTGCTCCTCGAACAGGGAGTAGAGCACGACCGCCGCGACGCCGGCGTCAGCGAGGCGGCGCACCCCGTCGACGGTCTGGGACAACGGCCCCGCAGAGGCCACGAGCGGATTGCGCAACTCCAGGCCCAGGTAACGGGTCGACAGGTCCACCATCGCGATCAGTTCTCCTTTCGCGCGTCGGCCGCGAAGGCCTCTGCGCCTCGCGTGGCCAGCGCCTCGTACTCCGACCACCGGCGGTCCACCTGCAGCTGGCCCAGCTCGGCGAGGCGCTGCGCCTCCTGCGGATCCGCGTTCTTCAGCATCCGGAAGCGCAGCTCGGCCTTGTGGTAATCCTCCAGCGTCAGGCGGGGCCGGGGGCTGTCCAGCAGGAACGGGTTGCGTCCCCGCATCCGCAGGATCGGGTTGTAGCGCATCAGCGGCCAATGCCCGCTGTTGACCGCCTTGTACTGCTGATCCAGGCCCTTGCGCATGTCGATGCCGTGGGCGATGCAGTGGCTGTAGGCGATGATCAGGCTCGGCCCGTCGTAGCTCTCGGCCTCGCGGAAGGCCTTGAGGGTCTGCTGCGGGTCAGCTCCCATCGCCACCCGGGCGACGTAGACGTTGCCGTAGGCGATGGCCTGCATGGCCAGATCCTTCTTGCCGGTGACC
>CAKUSI010000617.1 GCA_934678955.1 uncultured Austwickia sp.
CGAGCGTGCGGATCCACGACGACATGCGCCCGTGACCTGGCCCCGAACCAGCAGCTTCACACACAACTTCCCACTTCGACTTCACACCTGCTGGGTAGGTGGGAAGTTGAGTGGGAAGCTCGCCCTCACCACCCTGTCGCGACGCTCCCGACCTGTCCCGCTCACCGGGACAGGTCGAGAGCGAATCGACTGCGGTCTCCCTGAACCGTCGGTTCAGTTGTCGCGGCGGTCCTCGGCGGGGTGCGACCCGTCCTGCGGGTGCGGCAGCCTGGGCGTCCTACACCAGCAAGAAGTGGCCGGCCCGCTGCAGGGCCGCAGCGATGTCGGCGACGTCGGGCGACACCGACTCCTTGTGCTTCACGACCAGGTCGGCGGTGCGGTTGCCGGTCATCTCGATCATCGCCTGCCCCAGGCCCAGGTCGGCGAACACGTCGTAGAGCTCCTGCAGGGCGGCGGTCACGTCGTTGCTGTCGCGGATCCCCTCCACGCGGTAGCGGCTGGACACGAAGTTGTCGGTCATCTCAGATCCTCGCGTTCATGGCCTGCATGGCGGAGTCCTCGCGGGTGCCGCCGCGACCATCCCCGCGGACGCCGTGGGCGTGGCCGCGTTGGTGGCCCGGTACGAGGCCGAGGGACGCCCCGTGCCGGCATTGCTGCGCGCTGCGGTCGAGGCCGGTGGGTTCTACCCGTCGCCCGACACGGTGCTGGGTTCGGACGGTGCTGTGCGGGAGCGGCGTCGGGTGGAGGGCGTCCTGACGGTCGCCGAGGCGGAGCGGAACTTCGGGGTGCTCGCCGAGTCGGACGATGCGGCCGTGGTCGACCTGGGTGACGGCATCGCGTGCCTGGCGCTGCGCACCAAGATGAACACGTGCAACGCGGGCGTGGTCGAGATGGTCGAGCGGGCCCTGTCGCTGGGCGAGTCGGGGGCGTTCCGGGCGTTGGTCATCGGCTCGGACCACCCGCGCGCTGTCTCGGCCGGCGCCGACCTGGGCACGTTCGTGTCCTTGCTCGATGCCCGCGACGCCGACGGGATCCGGGGGTTCGCGCGGCGGGGTCAGGCGGCGTTCCATGCGCTGCGGAACGCCGAGTTCCCCGTGGTGGCGGCCGCACGCGGCCTGGCGTTGGGCGGCGGCAACGAGCTGATGCTCATCGCCAACCGCATCGTCGCCCACGCCGAGCTGTACGCGGGCTTCCCCGAGCGGTCGGTCGGCCTGATCCCCGCCTGGGGCGGTGTCGCGCAGAGCCTCGCCCGCGCGGTGGCGGCGGGCGAAGGTGAGGCTGCGGCGTCCGCCTTCGAGGTGACGTCGAGCTGCGAGGTGAGCACGTCGGCATGGCAGGCGGGCGACTGGCACCTGCTGCGCCAGGACGACCTGGTCGTCGCGTCGGCGCGCCGGGTGCTGGCCGAGGCGAAGGCTGCCGCGTTGGCGCTGGTCGAGGGTGGCTGGACGCCGCCGGGCGCGGTGCCGCCCGCGCCGCCCGCCGTCGGTTGAACCGACCGCAGCCCGGGGCGTCAGGAAGCAGCACCGCGTGGGGCGCCGACCGCCGCCCGTCGTGGGTGTCCTACGTGCTGCTCGGCCTGGTCCTGCTGATCTCGGCCTACCCGCTGTGGTTCGCGGTGCTGCTGGCCAGTTCGGAC
>CAKUSI010000618.1 GCA_934678955.1 uncultured Austwickia sp.
GCCTTGGCTTCGCGGGTCTCGCCGTCGGCGCGCACATAGACCGCCCCATTTCGGAGGTCAGCGCCGTCCTTCAGGCACAGGAAGGGGCCTTGGCCAGCTTCCGGCGGCTCAACGAGGAGGAGCAGAACGTCGTTACCTGCGCCTGTGGGAACGCGCACGAGATCCCAGCGGGGGCCGTCCGCGCCAAGGAATGGGAGCACAGCCCTCTGAATCGTCAGCGCCTCCATTGGTGGCACGCCTGGAGCGGAACCGGCGCCGGCCCCGATGACCATGACCCCGTAGCCCTCGAACGCTGTCGCCGCGACCTCCGGCATCCGGTTGGCTGCACCCAGGATGAACTTGGCCAACTTTGCCTGATCTCTCTTGGTCGTGAGGTCGAGCGGACCTTTGAGTTCTAGGTAGTGGCGTTCGAGTCGGTCGTCGCCGGCTACAACCGCGTCCAGCAGCGCCTGAGCAGCGAGTTCGCCGCGGGGGGCCTTGGCCGTGTCAAGGGGTCTCGGTGAGAGCGCGTCGGGCACTCCAGTTCTCCTTGCTCAGCGATTCTTGGGTGTACCGAGGCGGGATGGCCTGCTGTCGAAGGTAGCACGCGACTCCTCCGGCTGGCGTCGGCGCGATATCTAGCTGTCTACAGCGACGGTCCAGCGACGGCGCGGACGATGAGCTTCTCACTCTGGTTGCCCCCTGCCATGAGTTCTCGTGCTCGGGTGAGTGCCTTGCGGGCACGTGCGGCGTCGACTCTCTGGGCGGTGGTAGTGGCGACTCCGCCGAGTGCGGCGGTGGAGTCGGTGATGCCGTAGCGGTCTCGGTAGGCAGCCACCGTCCGGGCGTGGCGACGCCATGCCGCTGCTTCCCGGGGGTGGGGTGGCAGGTGTCCGAGGGCGACCGTCCATTCCTGGGCCTCCGAGATCGCGGTATCAAGGACCGCCTCGGCGCGGCGCTGGATGAGGTCGCGGCGTTCGACGAGCGCTTGGCGCATCTCAGGTGCCATTGGTCCAACTGCTTCGGGCACGAGGCCGACGATCAAGCGCGGTGCGGGTCGGCGGCGTCCGACAGCGTTGGGTCGGGAGGTGGGGCGGGTGAGGCGTTCGTGGAGGACGGCAGCGATGTCGTCTGCGTCCGCGAACCCGCGTGCTGCCACCAGGCGAGGGAGCAGGGCATCGACGTCGTAGTGGTTGGCCTCCGCGCGTCGCAGCTCGGCTGACAGAGAGCCGAAGGTCTCGGACGCGATCGCCACCTCCGCCTGCTCAGGGGCCAGCCCGCAGGTCCGTACGAGCGCGGCCCAGCGATCGTGTTGAGCGGCTTGGGCGATGGTCTCGTACTCGGCGGCGAGCTGGGCGATCGATCCCCAGCTGTCCTGCTCGATCCGGATGGCCTCATGGGCCGATGGTTCGGCGCCGATGCGGCTGAGGACGCCGTACAGCACGGTTCGTGCGGTGGCGGCGGGGTCGTCGCCGGGGTGGGGTCCGTCGTGGGTGTCGTCGGGTCGGTCTGTGGCGACGTAGACGAGGTTGGAGTCGCGGCCGCGGGTGAGTGCGACGTAGAGGTTCTCTCGGGTGGTGCGGTTGTCGGCGAGGACGTGGGCGGTGTCGGTGGTGATGCCTTGGGCTCGGTAGGCGGACACGGCGTAGC
>CAKUSI010000619.1 GCA_934678955.1 uncultured Austwickia sp.
TTGAGCAAGGCATGACAACTATTGGATTCATCGGCAGTGGCAACATCGGCAGCACCGTGGCGAGGTTGGCGATCGCCGCAGGGTACGACGTCGTGCTCAGCAACAGCCGTGGACCCGAGACGCTGACTGACCTTGTCGCCTCGCTCGGTCCTCGTGCGCGAGCAGCAACCTCCGAGGACGCAGCCGAGGCAGCGGACATCGCGGTAGTAACCGTGCCGCTTGGCAACTACCGACAGGTACCGGTGAAGCCGCTGCGGGGAAGGGTGGTGATCGACACCAACAACTACTACCCCGACCGGGACGGAAACATCGCCGAGCTCGATGCAGAGACCACGACCACCAGCGAACTACTGCAGGCGCATCTGGCCGAGTCCCGCGTGGTCAAGTGCTTCAACAACATCTACGTGGATCACCTCGCCGCGCTCCCGCGACCCGTGGGAGACCCGCAACGATCGACACTGCCGATCGCGGGAGACGATGACCAAGCCAAGCAGACCGTCAAGCAGTTCCTCGATGCCATCGGCTACGACACGCTCGACGTCGGGCCCCTCGCCGAGGGATGGCGCTACCAGCGCGACACCACCGCCTACGTGATGCCCTACGCGGAGCCGGGCACCACCTACCCCGACTGGTCTGCCCGGCCCGCCAACGCGCAAGCGCTGCGGACCGCTCTCGACCAGACTCGGCGATACCGGGACATGTGATCGGCCGAGACCGACCGAACCAGACAGCCCAACTCACGAAACGCCTCGGAACTGCACTTCTGAGTAAGGCCGCCCGGCTCGCCGTAACCCCCCGACATCCCTCCCACAGCGCGGCCCGTTCTCAGCGGTAGCACTGACGGACGTCCGCACATGGCGCGCATGGTTCGCGCGAGGAAGCCCCCGTGTTGCTGACAGCATGAAGGAGTGCGCGTGGGGACGTGGAACTTGGAAGGCCGCTGGAGCCAGGACCACCTCGCGCTCCTGGCCGGTCAGGCGTGCGATGTCTGGCTGTTGACCGAGGTGCGCGAGGACACGTCCGTGCCCGGGTTCACGTCACACCTGACGAGCGCCACGATGACGGGGCGCACGCACTGGGCCGGCATCTTCTCCCGGAGTCGGCTCCAGCCGCTGCCGGACCCGCACCCCGCCAGCGCTGCCGCCATCGGCTTGGGAGCGGTGTGGTGCAGCAGCATCCTTCCCTGGCGCACCTGCGGAACCGAACCGTGGGGCGAGGGCACTACCGGCGAGAAGACCTCACGGGCACTCAGCCAACTCACAACCGCGCTGCCCAGCGGCGACTTGGTGTGGGGCGGGGACTGGAATCACGCGATGAAGGGCCCCGAGTACGCGGGCAGCCTCGCCGGCCGAACCGCCATCCAGGAAGCGCTCGCCAGCCTGCAGCTGAGCCTGGCCACCCAAGGCTTGCAGCACGCCCTTCCCGGCCTGTTCACGATCGACCACATCGCCGTGCCGAGGAACGCGCAAACGATTCGAGCGGCTCGAGTCGTCGCGGAGGATGGACGCGGCAAGCGACTGTCCGACCACGACGCCTACACGACCGAGTAGACACCCGCCTGAACATCCGGTCATGCCGCACTGTGCGCGGATGCTGCCCTTGGGCTGGAGGTAGCGCACCTATCAG
>CAKUSI010000620.1 GCA_934678955.1 uncultured Austwickia sp.
TCGAAGCTGTCGGTCAGCGACGTGCTGTGCAGGCGCGTCCAGCCGTCGCCCAGGTCGGTCACCGTGAGGGTCTCCAGGGCGACGCCCTCGGGCATGCCCTCCCAGGTGAACGTCTGCACGATCCGGTCGTCGCCGACCTCGTGGAAACAGCCGCGGAACGCCTGCTCGTCGTCCTCCCCGGCGTCCAGGAAGCGCCAGCTGCCGCCGGTGCGGGCGTCCCAGTGGTCGACGGTCACCGTCCGGTAGGCCGGGCCGACCCACTGGGCGAACAGGTCGGGGTCGAGGTGCGCCCGCAACACCTGGGCCGGCGTGGCGTGGAAGTCGCGGCGGATGTGGATCACCGGGACGACGGGGTCGGCCTCGATGGTGGCGGTGGTGATGTGCTCGGTCATGATGGGTCCTCACATGTCGGGTTTGGGCGCCGGCTCGTCGTCGAGAGCGGCCAGCACGTCGTCGAGGCGGTGGTAGCGCCGCTCGGCCAGTCGGGCGTAGTGCTCGATCCAGCCGGTCATCTCGCGCAGGACGGGTGCCTCGAGATGCACCAGGCGGCGTTGCGCCTGGGCACGTTTGGTGACCAGTCCCGCGGCGGCCAGCACGTTGAGGTGCTTCGAGATCGCCTGGATGGTCATGTCGTACGGGGCGGCCAGTTCCGAGACCGACGCGTCCCCGATCGCCAGCCGCGCGACCAGGTCGCGCCGGGTGGGATCGGACAGCGCCGCGAAGGTCGCGCTCAGCTGATCCGTCATGGTGTTTCACTTCCTCAACCGGTTGGTTGAATACAACCGTAGGCCGCGCCCGATCCGTTGTCAACTATCTGGTTGAATAACGTCGCGAGGTCGTCGAGATCCCGGCGTTCGCCGGGATGACGGGTGGGGCCTGCCGGACGTGCGGCCGCTCAGCGAGTCAGGCGGCGACCGGCGCGTCCAGCTCCTGCAGCAGTTGCAGCACTCGGCGTCCGATGGCGTCCCGGATCGGCCGGACGGTCTCCAGCCGCCGGCTGGCGGGGTCGGGGAAGTCCCAGTCGGCGTAGGCGGAGCCGGGCGCGAACCGGGTCAGGTCGACGCCCAGGGTGATCACCAGGTCGGCCTGCCGCAGCAGTTCGGGCGTGAGTTGCTTGGGTTCCTGGTCGCGCAGGTCGATGCCCTCCTCGAGCATCGCCGTCACGACCGCGGGGTTCAGCGCCTCGGCCGGCTCCGTGCCGGCGGAGGTCACCTCGAAGCCGGGCCCGCCGTACCGGGCCAGCAGGCCGGCCGCCAGCTGTGAGCGTCCGGCGTTGTGGGTGCACACGAAAAGCACTGATCGGGCCATTCGAACCTCCTTGTCGTGGTGGACTCTGCCACCCGCGAGTTACATCGGCGTGAACCCCGGACGAACGGTCCGGGCACGCCGGCGCGCTAGGGACGCGCCTGACGCTCCGCCCACCAGCCCAGCAGGGCCTCGCGGGCGGCGTCGGCACCCAGGGGCCCCTCGTCGATCCGCCGCTCCAGCAGGAACCGGTACGCCTCGCCGACGTCGCGGCCGGGCGGGATGCCGAGGATCTCCATGATCTGCGTGCCGTCGAGGTCGGGACGCATGGCGTCCAGTTCCTCCTGCTTGGCGAGCTCGTCGATCCGCCATTCCAGCTG
>CAKUSI010000621.1 GCA_934678955.1 uncultured Austwickia sp.
CAACGGGGCAACCGCGGACGTCATACAGCGATCGTACCGCCTGACGGTCTACCTATTTGCGAGACACACCACTAGCGCGGGAGGTCACCGGGGGCCAGCAGCGTCCACCCGGCCCGAAGAGAGCCTGGTGGACTCGGGATGCTGTCCGAGCCGGCGAGCTCCCAGAAGCGATGAGGGTCCACCCGTAGCGATGAGGGTCCACCCGTAGCGATGAGGGTCCACCCGTAGCGATGAGCGTCCACCCGCCCTCAGGGATCCATCCGGTGCGCGGCGAAGTTCACCCGGGCCGACGAGCGTCGGGTGAGGCCGACAGTCGCCTCGTGGGAGCGCCGCCCCTGCGCACTTGGCACTCGAGTTGCACTTGGCACTCGAGTTGACCGAGTGCTAAGCCGCGTCCTAGATTCGATTTAGCACTCGGCACGATCAAGTGCCAGTCATCATCTAGACCGCTCCCCGGTCCGTACGGCGACCCCCGCGACGGCGCAGCACGGCTCCCCTGGGCGCGCATCCCGAATGTTCCCGCGACCGCAGGTCGGCCGCGGCCGAAACGAAAGGTTCCCAGCGTGTCGGTTTCCATCAAGCCGCTCGAGGACCGCATTGTCGTCAAGTCCAACGACGCGGAGCAGACCACGGCCTCGGGTCTGGTCATCCCGGACACCGCCAAGGAGAAGCCCCAGGAGGGCACGGTCGTGGCCGTGGGCCCCGGTCGGTGGAACGAGGACGGCGACGAGCGCATCCCGCTGGACATCGAGGTCGGCGACACGGTGATCTTCAGCAAGTACGGCGGCACCGAGGTCAAGTACGGCGGCGAGGAGTTCCTGATCCTCTCGGGCCGCGACGTCCTGGCCGTCGTCCAGCGCTGACGCGTCGAGCGACCAGCAAGCGAACGCTGAGCTAGCGAGAGGATTCACATGGCCAAGGAGCTGGAGTTCAACGACTCCGCCCGGAAGGCGCTGGAGCGGGGGGTCGACGCCCTCGCCAACACGGTGAAGGTGACGCTCGGCCCGAAGGGCCGCAACGTCGTGATCGACAAGTCGTGGGGGGCTCCCACGATCACCAACGACGGGGTCACGATCGCCCGCGAGATCGAGCTGGAGGACGCGTACGAGAACCTCGGCGCCCAGCTCGCGAAGGAGGTCGCGACCAAGACCAACGACATCGCCGGCGACGGGACCACCACCGCGACGGTGCTGGCCCAGGCGATGGTGAAGGAAGGCCTGCGCAACGTGGCCGCCGGCGCTGCGCCCGCGCTGCTGAAGCGCGGGATGGACGCGGCCGTCGACGCGGTGTCCGATCGCCTGCTGGCCAACGCGCGCGAGGTCGAGGGCAAGACGGAGATCTCCCAGGTGGCGGCGCTGTCGGCCCAGGACGGCGAGATCGGCGAGCTGATCGCCGAGGCGTTCGACAAGGTCGGCAAGGACGGCGTGATCACCGTCGAGGAGTCGCAGACGGCGTCGACGGAGCTGGAGTTCACGGAGGGCATGCAGTTCGACAAGGGCTACCTGTCGCCGTACTTCATCACCGACCCCGAGCGCATGGAGGGCGTCCTCGAGGACTGCTACGTCCTGATCAACTCGGGCAAGATCTCCAGCGTGCAGGACGTCCTGCCGCTGCTGGAGAAGGT
>CAKUSI010000622.1 GCA_934678955.1 uncultured Austwickia sp.
TCTCAAACCCCCGCAAGTCCCTGCGTTCGCTGACCTCCCGTGTCCACAAGGTATCGCGGCCTCGTGGAGCGGGTCGCCCGGCGACCCCAGCGGGCCGACACCCGTGGGCCGGTGGTCGAAAGAACGCGTCAGTCTCAGCCGTCGAACCGGGACCATCGCCTCCGCTTGCCTAAACGGCAAATATGCCTATTGGGCAACGTTTGCTACGCTGACGCCGCGGCTGCTCGGGTCGCCTCGACCCGTAGGAGTTCCCGATGTCGCTCGCCCTGCACCGGCTGGCCCGGTTCGCCTTCCTCCACCCCGCACGAGTGCTCGGGCCGTGGGCCCTGCTCCTCGTGGTCGTGGCAACGCTGCTGGTCACCCAGCCCCGGTCGATCGCCACGGGATTCACGCTGGATGGCACCCCCTCGCAGGAAGTCCTCGACACCGTGTCCGCCGAGCTGCCGGAGGCGGGCGGGGTGCAGGGCACTCTCGTCATCACCGCCGACGACGGAGGACGCCTCGACACGCCTGACCGAGCGGCCGCCATCGCGGACGCGGCGGATCGCGCGGCCGGGAGCCCGTACGTCGTGAACCGCGAGGGCAAGCTCGCGGACCAGCGGACCGAGGTCCGCGCGAAGATCACCCACGGCGTCGAAGAGAAGGTCGCCGGGCAGCTGACCCCCGAGCTGACCCGGCTCGCGACCGCCCTCGAGGGTGCAGCCCAGCGGCCCGGAGGCGAAACCCTGCGTGTCCTCGCGGCCCGCGCCCGCTCCCTGGTCACCGCGCCGCCCCACGAGAAAATCGTCGGTACGAGCGGCCTCTTCGCGGATCTCGAGGCCGTGACGAAGTCCCTGGCGGCCCAGGGAGTCTCGCCACAGGCCCTCGGCCTGCCGCTGGACCAGCGGTCGATGACCGACCCTTCGATCGCGGTCCGGGACGCCGTCGGGCAGGCGAGCGTTCCCGTGCTGGCGGATCTCGACCTACTCACCACCGGTACGACCCCCCAGGGCTCCGACGGGCGGACGGCGATGCTGCCGCTGCAGTTCACCGCCGAGCTGAAGGACCTGCCCGAGACCGCGCTTCAGGATGTCCTCGCCGCGACGGGCGACGCGGTCGATCGCGCGGGGCTGACGAGCTACCCGAGCACCTCGCTCAACCCGACCAAGCCGCCGGTCGGGGGGCACGAGCTGATCGGCCTCGCGATCGCCTTCGTCGTGCTGCTGCTCACCCTCGGCTCGCTGGTCGCCGCAGGGATGCCGGTCCTCACCGCGCTCCTCGGGGTCGCGATCGGCGCGGGCGGCGCGTTCGCGCTGTCCGCGAACTATGTGATGACGACCGCGACCCCCGCGCTGGGGCTCATGATCGGCCTGGCGGTCGGGATCGACTACGCGCTGTTCATCCTGCACAAGCACCGCAAGCTCATCGTCCGCGAGGGACTGGCGCCGATCGACGCCGTGGGTCTAGCACTGGGCACCGCCGGCAGCGCCGTGCTCTTCGCCGGGCTCACCGTGATCACCGCCCTGCTCGGGTTGTTGACCCTCGGGATCGCCTTCGTCACCACGATGGCGCTCACCGCAGCCACGACGGTCGCTCTTGCCGTGGCGATCTCCCTCACGGCGCTGCCCGCGCTGCTCGGGCT
>CAKUSI010000623.1 GCA_934678955.1 uncultured Austwickia sp.
CGGAACACCCCGGTCGACCAAGCGCACCCCACGTCATCCCGGCGAACGCCGGGATCTACTCGCGCACCAGCGCTCCGCAGCCTTGATCCGGAGGCCGTGACCGCTCCCCGTCACTATGGCCCGAGGAGCGCCAGTGGTACCACCGCGACCCCATCGGGACGACGGTAGGCGGTCTCTCCGGTAGTGATGAGAACCCGGTCGGCCAAACGGTCTCCAAGTCGGCCGTGTAACCAGTTGAGGTGCCGCACATCGGAGTCCGTCGCAGTCTCACTCAGCTTGACCTCGATGGCGACGACACGTCGGTCGTCGCCCTCAACGACCAGGTCGATCTCACGATCGGTCTCCTTGGTCCGCAGGTGTCCTACCCGCGCTGCCGCCGCCTCGGCATAGACACGCACGCTTTGGGCTACCAGGGACTCGAACAAGGCGCCCAACCAGGTGCCGGTCTGGGCGGCCACGCGGTTCCCTTCGCCCTTGAGCAGACCGGTCTTGCCGATACCTACGAGCCGTGCAGCGAATGCAGGGTCGACGAGGTGGTGCTTGGGCGAATGCGTGAGCCGCTTCAATGGGTTGAAGACCGGAATCCACGCTGGAATCGGATCGAGCACGAAGATGCGGGTGAGATGTTCTCGGTAAGCATCGACCGCGGCTCGCGACGGCTTGTCTTGTTCCCCGGCAGTCGCGGCATCGAGGATCTTGGTGTAGCTGGCATCAGTGGCAGTTGCAGCTCCGTATGCCGCGAGCCATGCCCGCAGCGCGTCGGGGCGTCGCACACGGATGCCGTTCTCCGGCAGTTCGCTATCGACCATGCGGGCGAGATAACTGTCGAGCTGGGCCTGTCGCGCTCGCACCGGCAACTCCCGGATGCCAGGGAAGCCGGATCCGAGTATCTCGTCGGTGTAGGTGGAGAGATCGATCGGCGATTGCCCCCCGATCTTCGGCCGGCTTCCCGACAGCAGTTCGCCAAGCGAAACGGTCGGATCGGTCAAGTCCCGTTCAGCAAAGGACAATGGCCTCATCGCGATACTCACGATCCGGCCTGCCCCCGAGTGGATCCGCACTCCAGGGGCCACTCCCGCCGAGCCGGCCAGCAGAAACTGACCGCCCTCACGGTTACCATCCACCGCGATACGCACGCGCTCCCAGACCGCCGGCTGTAGTTGCCACTCGTCGATGAGAACCGGTTGCGGGACCTGAGTGATGTAGTCGAGATCCGCAGCCACGATCTCGCGCTGGCCGGGCAAATTCAGCGAGAGGATCGTGGTGGCACGCTGGCTCGCGGTCGCGGTCTTTCCGACGCCCTTGGCCCCTTCCAGAGCGATCGCCGCCAGATGCGGGAAGAGGTCATCAAGGACGTCGTCCACGATTCGACGCCGGTACGACATGAGTCCAACCTAGCAGATGGACGCCTCTTTACCAGGCAAACGGACGCCTCTCTACCAGGCAAACGGACGCCCCCGTACTAGGCAGATGGACGCCTCCGCACCCGGCGAACCGACACCTCTCAGCAGATCACCGGACGCCGCAGGCGAACCCCGTCCATCCACGGAACCTCGACCACACGTCCGATCTACCGGGCGGGCGTCCGCGGCCCTACGCTGAGGCATGAC
>CAKUSI010000624.1 GCA_934678955.1 uncultured Austwickia sp.
TCCACCACGCCAACCTCGCGACACCCAGCCAGAACCGCTCCAATCACCGATCAGATATCACCGTCGGTGGATCAGGGTTCAGTCCGCCAGGGTGCCGATCTTGAACCCCGCGAGGGCGGCGTTCGGCTTGGGTGACTCGCCGTGCTTCCCGAGGAACTGCCCGGAACCATCCGTCCCGCACAGCCGCTCGATGCGGACCGGACCTCCGGGGTGTCGCGCCACCCACGCGGTGACGTCGTAGACCTCTCGCTCAATGACGGTCCAGCACGAGGCAATGGTGTTGCGTTCTGCGACTTGGGCCATGGTGTAGCTGCGTGGAGTCTCGCCCGCGTCGGGCGCTGTCCCTGCGGCCGAGCTGGTGGGAGACGACGTGGTGTCTGGGCCGACGTGCTCCCGTGGCGACGCGCTGCCAGCGGCCGCGCTGCGGGCCTCCTCCAGCCTGTCCTTCCAGGCAGCCTCCGCGCCGGAGTGGCCCGTCACGACCGAGAGTCCGATCACCGCGACGGACACAGCGGAGGCGAGGACGCCCAGGACCGTGTGTAGTCCGGAGCCGGGGGAGCGTGGCGGCCCGGCCGCACCCTGCCCTCCAGCAGAGCGAACGCCCTGACCGCGGCGCACCAGAACGAGCCAGAGGCCGCCCACGAGGAGGAGCGCGATGGCGGCGAGGAAGAGTCGGCTGCCCCAGTCTTCGTGGGCGCCCGGGCCGCCGAGGCGGTCGGCCAAAGCCTCGCCGGATTCCTTGGCCACGAATGCTCCAACGGCGCCCACCAGCAGCAGCCCGAGAGTCGGCCAAGCGAGCGGCCGGCGCCAGCGCGGCACGACCACGAGCGCCAGAATCGCGAGCGCGGCAAGGGGGAGGAGGACGACAGGCACGTGAACGGCGAGGGGGTGCACGGGTAGGCCCAGGATCGTGTCGAAAGCCCCCGATTCATCTGCGATCAGCACAGCGGGAGTCTAGGAGGCGCACCTGTGATGAATTGTGTTCCCGGCCTTAAGATTTGCGGTCTCGGCAGCGAATGCCAGGAGGGGGTAGGCCTGGGCGCGGCCACGCGGTGCTGTCTCTCGCATGGTGAGATGTGTTCCGAGCGACCTACTCGATCGTGTTCCCCGCCTACTGAGACTCGACTGACCTGCGACATTGTCATCATCAGGCGACCATTATCACGATCGAGTAGGTCGCTCGGAACAGAATCGTCTCCTGGCGGCTGATGCTCCGCTGGTTTCCGCGCGTGTTGTGTCGCGCGTCGCCGTCAGAGGTTCGCGCGCAAGGCGCCGCGTGGGAAGAACCGCCCCTTCACCTCCCGCAGCGTCGCGACGCTCGCGTCGAAGGCGGCCTGCTCGTCCGGATCCAGGTCCAGCTCGATGACCTCCCGGACCCCGCGGCGGCCGATGCTCGCCGGGACGCCGATATAAAGGTCCGAGGTCCCGTACTCGCCCTGAAGCAGCGCCGAGACCGGCAGCGTCACCTTCTGGTTGGAAAGGATCGCGCGCGTGATGCGCGCCAGGGCCATGCCGATCCCGTACGAGGTGGAGCCCTTGGCCTGGATGATCTCGTAGGCCGCGTCGCGGGTCCGCCGGAAGATCTCGTCCAGGTCGGCCTTCAT
>CAKUSI010000625.1 GCA_934678955.1 uncultured Austwickia sp.
TTCAGATCTTGCTCGGGAGGTACGCCACTTTCACGTCACCCCGCCGAGAGCCATCCACAGGTTCTGATCATTGCTCCGCCCGTCCGCGTCGCGTCGTCCACGGGACAGTGGGGGACCGAAGCCAAACGTCGGATGACGTGTCTACCTTGGGCCGTGTGTCGTCCAGGATCGGTTCGGAGTTCGGGACGCTCGGCGAACGCTTGGCGGCCATGAAGCCCAAGCCCCCCGAGCGTCCGGTGGTTCCGGCCCGTCACGTGTGGGTGCAGACCCCGTCGGGACGCCAGGCTGGACTGCTGGTAGCCTGGGTCAGCGGCGTCGATGGCACGTGGTGGGGCAGGGTCGTCGTGTCGGACGCCCCCGGCGAGGCCAGCCTCCAACTCTTGGCCGGCCGGCTCCTCAGTCCCGTCCAGCAGGAAGCCGAGGAACCAGGGGTCAGGGCAGGCCAGCCCGGGTGAACTCCTGCTGCAACCGCGGGCGCCGGCGGTGGGCCTCCCGCAGGTCGGCGACCAGCGCGTCGATGCCGTCGGCCATCTCGGTGTCGCGGGTGAGCGCGCGCAGGTGGGCGAGCTTCCGCGCCGCGGCGCGGTAGTGCTGGGCATCGGCGTGCTCAAGATGATCGAGCACCTGCCGGGTGTGGGTCGGCACGACGGCGAGCGGATCGACCTTCTCGTACCGGTCAGCCAGGGTTCCCCACAGGCCGGGCTCGTCCAGACCGAGCGAGTGGGCCAGCTCCCACGCCAACTCGACGTCGTCCAGGGAGTGCAAGGCGAACGACACGGCCTCGGCCGGCCGCTGGCTCAGCGCGTCCGTCACGCGCTCTTGGTGGTCGGGCCACGCCTGGCCGGCGGCAGCCCGGACGCCGTCGGCGTGGGTAGCGGTCGGCCACCGATCGAACACCGCCAGCCGGGCGGAGAGTTCCTCGGCCGGCCGGTGCTCGGCCACCAGCCGGCACCAGAGGCGGGCGGCGTTGACCGACTGGTGGCCCCGGTCGAAGAAGGTCGCCTGGCGTGCCCAGTCGATCGCGAGGTCGGTCTCGCCGATCTCTGTGAACGCCTTGGCGGTGTCCTCCAGCCAGGCGGCGACCTTCCGGTCGCGGGCGTGGGTGGCGATGATCGCGTCGATGTCCCGATCCCAGACCGCCAGCCGCTGGGCGTTCCACTCCAGCACGAACCGCGCATGCCGTAGCCCCGCCTGCTGCTCCCACCATGAGGGGTCGGCCGTCCGCTGCAGCCACAACGCGTGCTCTTCCGCCTCAGTCGGTGCTGGGCCCACCGACGCGGCGATCTCGGCGAGCTTGGTCTTGTACAGCGCCCATCCTCGGTCGCCGAGCGCGGGGCCATAGGCGGCGGGGTCGAGGGTGAAGTAGTCGACGACGCCGTCGAACTGGAAGTCGATCATCCACGCCACCAGCCGGGCCGGTGGGGGAGGCGCGGCGGTGGTGAGGTCGACGTGCAGGGCGAGGAGGTCCTTGATCGCGTCGCCGATGATGCCGCTGGAGTCGTCCGCGCGGGCGATCGCCTTCAACGCGCTCGCCAGCGCACGCTGGGTCACCGGCAACACCTCGGCCGCCGGCTGGGTCTGGGC
>CAKUSI010000626.1 GCA_934678955.1 uncultured Austwickia sp.
GCGGGCGATGCGCTCGGGTCCGCCTACGAGTTCGGACCGGGGCTGCGCGACGATCAGCTGCCCGAGTTCGGCGTAGGAGTGTTCGGCCACGAGCGAGGGGAGTGGACCGACGACACCGCCATGGCGATGCCGATCCTCGAGGCGCTCGCGTGCGGCGACTCGCTGCTCGATCCGCAGACCCTCGCATCGATCGTGAGCCGCTGGGTGGACTGGTCGACGACCGCCAAAGACGTCGGAGCCCAGACTCGGTCGGTGCTCGGACATCTCCGCGGCGACTGCTCGGAGGAGTCCGCTCGCCGGGCAGCGCGGGAGGTGCATGGGCGGTCCGGTCGGAGTGCCGGGAACGGCTCCCTGATGCGCACCGGGCCGGTGGCGCTCGGCTTCCTGGAGGACGGCGTCGAGCCCAGCCTGGTCGAAGCCGCCGGGCGGATCGCACGGCTGACCCACTACGAGCAGGACAACGTCGACGCGGTCGTCCTGTGGTCGCTGGCGATTCGGCACGCGATTCGGACGGGGGAGTTCGATCCGACCGTTGGGTTGGAGTGGGTCGGAGGCTCTGCCGAACGGTGGGCGGACCTGATCGACGAAGCGCTGGCGCCCGGCGCGCATCCGCGGAACTTCCAGGCGCACAACGGTTGGGTCGTGAAGGCGTTCCAGGGCGCGTTGGCGGCGGTGGCGGGCGCCTCCGACGTCCGTGATGCGCTGATCCGCGCCGTCCGGGGTGGCGGCGACACCGACACGGTCGCCGCCATCGTGGGATCGCTCGCCGGCGCCGTGTGGGGTGCGACCCAGGTGCCGCTGGGCTGGCAGCGGCTGCTGCATGGTTGGCCCGGTCACACCGCGCACGACATGACCAGGTTGGCTGTCCTGGCCACGCGCGGTGGGCGTCCGGATTCGGTCGGCTGGCCGGTCGTGTACGCCGTGCCCACGAGCGGGTTCCTGCACACGGCGCCGGTGCGGCATCCGCACGATCTGGGTGTGTGGCTCGGTTCCCAGAGCGCGCTGGGTGAGCTGCCGCCGTCGGTGGGTGCGGTGGTGTCGTTGTGCCGGGTGGGAGTCGCCGAGGTTCCGGAGGGGGTGGAGTCGGTGCGGGTCTGGCTGATCGACCAGCCGGGACGCAACACGAACCTCGACTGGACGCTTGCGGACGCGGCCGACGTCATCGCCGAGCTGCGGGCCGGGGAGTCTCGACAGGCTCGACCAATGGAGGTGTTCCTGCACTGCGCCGAGGCGCGCAGCCGGACCTCCGCCGTCGCCGCGCTGTACGGAATCCGCCACCGGGGCGTCGAAGTCGAGCAGGCGTGGCGGGACGTCGAGGGCGTGCTGCCGTACTTCGCTCCCGCATCGTTCCTTGTCGACGCCGTTCGCCGGGTTGTTGCGTCCGATCCCAAGGGCAGGACGGGCAAGACCGGCGGCAACCACGAGCCGCTCGATGCGGCGGGCGAACGGATCGCCGGACGCATCGCGTCCGACCTGGGACGGTTGCGTGGAACGGGTGGTGCGTACACGGTCGACCTCGGTCACGCGTACTTCCAGGCCGCCTCCTACGAGGGCGATCAGGTGCTGATCGAGGTC
>CAKUSI010000627.1 GCA_934678955.1 uncultured Austwickia sp.
GTGTCTTGCGGGGTCTGGTGTTGAGCCGGTTGGCGACGAACTCGAGGTAGTCGGCTGTGTAGCCCGACAGGTCGGTGTGAGCTGCCCGGATTTTTCCGGATTCGGTTGTTTGCCTGTTTCAGGCGGCTGTTGGGTTGTTGTGGTCGGCGTACAGGACCTCGTTGGGGGTTTGGTAGCCGAGTGTGGAATGAAGTCTGCGTTGATTATAGAATAGTTCGATCCAGCGGGCAATTTCTCGGTGGGCCATCTCACGTGTTGGATAGTGGCGTCGGTTGACGAGTTCGACTTTGAGGGCGCCGTTGGTGGATTCTGCCAGGGCGTTGTCGTAACAGATTCCGGTACGTCCCACCGAACGGTTCAGGCCGAGTTGGGCGAGCACGCGGGCGTATTCATTTGAGGTGTAGTTGCTGCCGCGGTCGGAATGAAAGACCGCGCCTTCGGGGAGCGTGACCCGGCGGGCGGCCATCCGGACGGCCGCAGTGATGAGCGGGGTCTTGTAGTTGTCCGCGCAGGCCCAGCCGATGATGGCGCGCGAGCAGCAGTCGATGACCAGCGCGACATACAGCCAGCCCTCAGCGGTGGGCACGTAGGTGATATCCCCGACGAGCTTCGCCCCGGGGGTGGGGCTGGCGAAGTCGCGTCCGAGGAGGTCGGGGATGTCGGCGACCTGCTCGGCCTGCTTGGTGGTGCAGCGCCGCTTCGCGCGGGGCTGACAGCCGGCCAGGCCGCGCTCGCGCATGATGGAGCGCACCGTGTCGGGGTCGTGGTGGCGTCCGGCGCGCGCGAGGGCGGCGTGCACGCGGCGGTAGCCGTAGGCGCCGTCGCTGTCGGCGTGGATCTGCTCGATCACCGCGGCCAGCTCCTCGCGGCGCCGCCGGGTCGCCGAGATCGGCCGGGAGCACCACTCGTAGAAGCCCGAGGTGGAGACCTCCAGCCACGCGCACATCTTCTGGACCTGGTAACGCGGAGTGCCGTCGTTGTTCTTGGTCGCCTTCTCCGCGTCGATGAACGCGTACCGCTCACTCACCGGTACTCCTTCGCGAAGAATGCGGCGGCTTTTCCCAGGAACTCACGCTCCAGCCGCAACTCCCGCACCTCGCGCTCGAGCTCAGCCAGCCGCGCCCGTTCAGAGACACTCAACGGAGGCTCGGTCTGCGGGTTCTCGGCCAGATCCTTCTTCACCCAGTTCCGCAGTGTCTCAGTCCCCACCCCGTGCTCGCGCGCCACCTCAGACAGCGACTTCTCCTCACGCTGCTCCCGATACGCCTCGACCAACTGCTTCTTGAACTCCGGGCTAAACCTGCCCCGCTTACTCGACATCGCTCTTCCATCCTTTCTGGAAATGATCCTATTGGATCCCATGTCCGGAAGGAATCAGGCACCTCACCTCGGTCGCAGCGCCCGCTCGGATGCGCTTGGTGCGGGCCTTCCCGTGGTCAGCTCGGTCCCCCTTGAAGGTCCATGCGGTCGCCTTGACCTTGTAGCGCGGCTGACGTCCCAAAGATCGTGACCAGCATACGAGACAATCGCGATGCTCGGAGCAGAGTACCCGCCAACTGTCAA
>CAKUSI010000628.1 GCA_934678955.1 uncultured Austwickia sp.
GAGATCGCGCACATCATGCAGCACGGCCTCGAGACGATGTACGGCGAGAACCCGGAGGACGTGATCTTCTACATCACCGTCTACAACGAGCCGATGGTGCAGCCCGCGGAGCCCGCCGACGTCGACGTGGAGGGCATCAAGCGGGGCATCTACCTGCTCAAGGACGGCTCGTCCGAGGGTGTCGGTGGGGACGCGCCGCGCGCACAGCTGCTGGCCTCGGGCGTGGGCGTGCCGTGGGCGCTGGAGGCCCAGGAGCTGCTGAAGGACGACTGGGGCGTGGTGGCCGACGTGTGGAGCGTCACGTCGTGGAACGAGTTGCGCCGGGACGGCTTGGAGGCCGACGAGCACAACTTCCTGCATCCCGACGAGGACAGCCGGAAGCCGTTCGTTACGCAGCGCCTGGAGGGCCGTCCGGGCCCGTTCATCGCGACCTCGGACCACATGCGGCTGCAGCAGGACCAGATCGCCCAGTGGATCCCCGGCGAGTACCACTCGCTCGGCGCCGATGGTTTCGGCTTCTCCGAGACCCGGGCGGCGGCGCGGCGGTTCTTCCACATCGACGGACCGTCCATGGTCGTCCGCACCCTGCAGGTGCTGGCTGCCAAGGGCCAGGTCGACGGTGCGGCGGCGCGGCAGGCCGCCGACAAGTACCGGCTGCTCGACGTGAACGCGGGAGCCTCCGGCAACGCGGGCGGCGACGCCTGAGTCACCCGGTGGGGCCGGTGTTCCGCGATGCGGGGCGCCGGCCCTACCGCTTTCCGTGCTGCCGGGGAATCTGGCAGGCTAAGCGCGAGACATTGCCTCACCAGGACGGAGAAGGGTAAAGGTGGCCACCACGGAAGGCTCTGATACCCGGAGCGTGGCTGCCCTCGGGCTTGCTCCGGGACTGGCCGTTCAAGAGCTCGGCTGGGATTCCGACGTCGATCAGACGTTGCGGGACGCGATCATGGACGCGATCGACGCCGACCTGCTCTACGAGGCGACCGAAGCCGTCGACGTGGTGCTGCTGTGGTGGCGCTCCAGCGACGGCGACATCGTCGACGGGCTGGTGGACGCGCTGACCGACCTGTCACCCACCGGCTACCTGTGGCTGCTGACCCCGAAGGTGGGACGCGACGACTACGTCGAGCCCACCGATGTCGCCGAGGGAGCCCTGACCGCCGGCCTGATGCTGGCCAACCCCGCCACCGTGTCGCCGGACTGGCAGGCGCAGAAGCTGGTCCGTCCCAAGGCCGGCCGGCGGTAGCTGGCACAATGGGCCGCTGAGCGGTTCCGGGCGCATAGCTCAGTTGGTTAGAGCACCTCCCTTACAAGGAGGTGGCCGGGGGTTCGAGTCCCTCTGCGCCCACCCACGTTGTCTTACGGAACACGCGACATCTGTCGCCTGGGATCGAGGGCGACGTCACGGAGGTTGCCGAGTACTACGCCGAGATCGACTCGGCCTTGGCGATACGCCCGACGGCGTGATTGCCGGCGGTCAGGGGCGGCGGAGCGTGACAGCATGGTGTTGCCAAGAAGGCCGCACGAGGAAGGCATTGCGATGTCGG
>CAKUSI010000629.1 GCA_934678955.1 uncultured Austwickia sp.
GCACGGAGGCGGTGAAACCCATATCTCAAGGGTATGGGGCAGCACTGACATCGGGCTGGGGGGCGCACCTGCCTGGTGACTCAGTTGCTCGCTCCAGGAGGTCGCAATGCCCACGTTCTTCGATTCGACCGCCGACGCCGCTGAGGCGTCCGAGGCGCTGCGGGGGTTGGCTCATGCGAGCCGGGGTTTCGATCAGCCGGCGCAGATGTATGGGGTTATCGGTGACCTGTCCTCTGGTATGCGCTCGTTGCGGCAGGTGCTCGACCAGATCGCTGATGTCCACGAGCGCAAGGCGGCACTCGCATTCAACGATGCTGGAAGTCACGAGGCCGGGGTCCGGGACGCGCTCGCTGCTGCGGAAGAGCTGCACCACGCGGCGAACCTCGTCGACCGGGCTTACGACAGGGTCGCGGAAGGGTTCATCGCGGCCGGGCGAATCGCCTGGCACCCCAGCCCTGCCGTCGAGGATGCCTCGCAGTCGCGGTGGGTCAGCGTTGTCTTCCTCCAAGATGATGAGGCCGACCGACCGTTGCGCATCCTCGACGAGCTAGGACATGTCGATGCAGTGGACTTCCTCGCGCAGTGGGACTACGGCGACGAGACCACGCAGGCCGCTCTGGAGAACGGGTACGTCTACAACGAGCCCGGCGAGGGCACCAACGATCAAGTAGCGATCTCGGGCGAGTACGCGCTGGTCGTCAATCCCCACATCGGCTACGTCTCGCTCCTGCGCCGCTACACCGAGCCCGCCACCGAGGCCCAGGACTCCGAGCCAGCCGCGCCTTCTCCGACGCAGGGTGGCCCGGAGCTGATGGTGTCGTACTTGTCGCCGAGCGCTCCGAAGCAGACCAACATGCCGGCGTCGAAGCCGGATGGGTCGTGGTTCGAGCTGGCCAAGATCACGGCGGTCAAGCAGGCGCGGGGGCTGGGACTGTGACCCAGGATCGGGAGCGGCTGCTTACCGCCGTCCTCCTGGCACCGTCGAACGAGCGGCGAAAGCTCCGCAAGCAGCGCCGAAAGGCGGAAGCGCGGCTGCACGCCGAGCAACGCAAGGTCGAACTCGATACCGCCAAAGCCAAGGCTGAGCGCGAACGTGCCGAGCGACGGGCCACGGTCTACCTACCGAAGGCCGGCGAGTCCGGGCCTGCTCAGCTGCGGACACCAGGCAGGTTCCGCCTGACGCGGCATCAGGACACGTCCGCGACGCTGGCGGGCGCTTACCCCTTCGTCGCCGAGGGGGGTCTGGGAGCTGACGGTGTGTTCGTCGGCCAGGACCTCTACTCGGGCGGGAGTTTCGTCTACGACCCGTGGGTGCTCTACGCGCGCGGAGTCATCACGGCCCCGAACGTGGTGTTGGCCGGGATCGTTGGCTCCGGAAAGTCCAGCCTCGCCAAGTCCCTGTACACCCGGTCGCTGCCGTTCGGGCGGCGCGTGTACGTGCCCGGCGACCCGAAGGGCGAGCACACCGCCGTCGCCAACGCTGTCGGCGGCCGCGCGATCGTCCTCGGGCACGGACTCAACACCCGGCTGAACCCAC
>CAKUSI010000630.1 GCA_934678955.1 uncultured Austwickia sp.
GAGCCTGTCAAGTCTTTTGTGTAAGCGGGCACTGCTCGGTTTCTAGAGGTAGGGCTGGATGCGGTCGGGGTAGGCGAGGGCGAGCTGGGCGAGGGCTTGCTTCCAGTTCGTGGTGATCTGTCCTTCGACGAGGCGACCTTCGGCCTTGCGCTTGGTCTGCCGGGTGCCGCCTCGTTCCTTCGCTCGGGCTCGGGCTCTCTTGTCTTCGATGTTGCAGATCGCGAGCCAGAGCAGCTTGACGACTGCGTCGTCGGAGGGGAAGTGGCCGCGGTTCTTGATGATCTTGCGCAGCTGGTAGTTCAGCGACTCGATGCTGTTGGTGGTGTAGATCACCCGTCGCAGCATCGGCGGGAACGCGAGGAACGGGGTGAACCTGTCCCACGCGTCCTCGAACACCCGGACCGTGTTCGGGTTCGCGACACCGAGGTCGGACGCGGCGAACTCGGCCAGGGCGACCACCGCCGCGTCCTCGTCGGCGGCCTGGTAGATCGGCTTGAGCGCCGCGGCGACGGCCTTGCGGGACTTGTAGTTCACGAACCGCATCGCCGAGCGGATCAAATGCACCACGCAGGTCTGGACCGTGGACTGCGGCCAGGTGGCCTCGATCGCCTCGGGGAACCCGGTCAGCCCGTCGCAGCAGACGATCAGGACGTCCTCGACGCCTCGGTTGGCGAGCTGCGCGCAGACCCCGGCCCAGAACTTCGCGCCCTCCGTGGCCTGGATCCAGATCCCCAGGACGTGCTTGATGCCGTCCATGTCGACACCCACGGCGATGTGCGCGGCCTTGTTGCGCACGTGCGCCCCGTCGCGAACCTTCACCACGATCGCGTCCAGGTAGATCACCGGGTAGAACGACGCCAACGGCCGGGCCTGCCAGGCCATCACCTCGTCGAGGACCTCGTCGGTGATCTTCGAGATCGTCTCCCGGCTGATCTCGGTCCCGATCGTGGAGACGAGATGGTGCTCAATGTCGCGGACGGTCATCCCGCCGGCGTAGAGCGAGACGATCATGTCGTCGAGCCCGCCGACGCGGCGTGAGCCCTTCGGCACCAGCGTCGGGGTGAACGACCCGTCCCGGTCCCTCGGGATCGCCAGCTCGACATCACCGACGCTGGTGGCCACCGTCTTCGCCGAGGACCCGTTGCGCGAGTTGGGATAGAGCTCCGCCTCGGGATCGCCCTTCTCGTAACCCAAATGCTCGGTCAGCTCGGCCTGCAGGCCACGCTCCAGGCCGGCCTTGATCAGCTGCTGAATCAGGCCGTCCTTGCCCTCAAGGCGGACCTCGCCCGCGTCGATCATCGCGTAGAGGTCATCCAGCGCGCCCGACGCTTCGAGCGCTTCCACGCCCTCACGCTGGGAACGGCGACGCTCCTCACGTTCCTGCTTGTCAATCATGGTCATCAGTGTCTCCGATCAATCAGGAGCACCACCCCTTACACAAACGATCTGACACCCTCTTCGCCGGTGGCCTGGACGACTTCGACCGGAGACTTCTCCGGCACTGTCGCCGCCCACCCCGACACATACGGGACCG
>CAKUSI010000631.1 GCA_934678955.1 uncultured Austwickia sp.
GGTACTGCCCAACAACGTCCCCGGCCCGCCCGTGATCCGGGAGCCGCAGGAGATGACCCTCCTGCCGGGCTGAACCCGCCCGCGCCGATCGCGATGACGATGCGGGCCGGTCGGGATCGGGGCATGGATCCCGGCGTGCACCGGGCTGACCGATCCCCCTCAGGTAGTTTCTCCGAGTGAACGTTCCTGCGGCAGCACCCGGCGGCCGGCCCGGTCCGCGAACTCGTCCAGGGCATCCACGACATCGCGGGCGATCCACACCCGGTTGCGCCGACGTTCGGTGCTCTCGGCGAGGATTCCGGCCAGAACCAGGTGGTCGATCGCTCGCCGAGCAGCCGTCTGAGAGACATCCAACTTCCGCTGCACGAAAGACAGGTTCACGGCCGGCTGCCCGACCAGGACGTTCGTGAGTCTCAGGGCCGCCGACCCCCGTCGGAAGCGCGCACCGTCGAGCCAGCGCTGCCGGATCTCGGCCAGGCGGTCGACCAGCCACGTCCCATGCACGACCCCTTGTTGGGCCGACCGGGCAACCTGCTCGATGATGGGCACCGGATCACCGGCGCGATAGGCGTCCAGCGATCCGAAGTAGCCCGCAGTATCAGTGAGCAGACCGGCCGAAACGGGCACCGTCACCCCCCTGGCCAGGCCCTTTGCCCTGAGCAGCGCGTGCAGCAGGGCCCTGCCCGTGCGTCCGTTGCCGTCGGTGAATGGGTGCACCGTTTCGAACTGCGCGTGGGCGATGGCCGCCTGGAGCAGGACAGGCAGGTCGTCCCGTGCCATGAAACTCACCAGATCGCCCATGGCCACGTCGATCCGAGCGGGCTGCGGGGGGACGAATAAGGCACCCGCGGGACTGTCGGACGAACTGCCGATCCATACCTGCTGGGTCCGCCAGCGTCCGGCCTCTGCAGGGTCGTGTGCTGCCATCAGGGCGCCGTGCATAGCACGGATCGAACGCGCGTCGATGCCGTCGGCCAACGTCACGGCCGCCTCCATGGCGGCGACGTTGCCGGCCACGAGTTCGGCGTTCCGGCTCGCATCAGCGCCCAGTTCGGCCAGAGCGAGCTGTCTGGCACCCACGGTCAGGTTCTCGATCCGGGACGAGGCCGCTGACTCCGACCGCAGCAGCACGGTCACCAGGGGTGCCAGTTCGGTCGCGGCGGCGCCCGTCCACGATCGGCTGTCGAACCGGACGATCGCGGCCGAGGCGTCGTCCAACTCCGCGGCCAGCCACCCTGGTGTCGTCGGTGCACAATCCGCGATCCGAGCCGGCAGCGCTGCTTCGTAGGTTGCGGGAATGAGTGCTCGTCGCCGCCGGGAAAGGAGCTGCAGATCGCCCGTGGGTACCCACGGGAGAGTCTCGTACCCAACTGGAGGCACACCGCCTCCTTCTCCAGGATGAGCCATTCGAGGAGCTTACCGCACGTTATGCACTTAACGTGTGCTAGGCCTGCCCGCTACGCCACCGTGCGGGACCTCATCGCCGGAAGATCACGGCCCGCTGCACGACGAAGTTCACCGCGGTCGCGAT
>CAKUSI010000632.1 GCA_934678955.1 uncultured Austwickia sp.
CGCTCGGCAGCTCACGCAACAGCCGCCGTTCGTACGCCCCGTAGAGGAATGACGTCAGCCCCACTCGCCCTCCCGATGCAGACCCGTGAGCGTCAAAGTACCGCGCGCGGCTGAGAAGTTGCGGAGAAGACACCCCCGCAAAGCGAGCGCGGAGACGGCGATTCGAGACCTGTGCGCACAACCACCAACCTACGGTGTCGTAACCTACGCAAGCGTAGGTTATCGTCGAAGACATGGACACCAAGCTCCGCTCCGAAGTGACGGCCGTACTCGAGCGCCCGCGGCTGCGCGGCTGGCTGCACGCCGTGATGACCCCGCTCGTGACGATCGGAGGCGTGGCGCTCGTTCTCGCCAACCCCACCGCGGCCGGGCGTGCAGGCATGGCGGTCTTCGCGCTCACCGCGACACTGCTGTTCGGCGTCTCGGCCCTGTACCACCGCATCACCTGGACCCCACGCACGCGCCGGTACCTCAAACGGCTCGACCACGCCGACATCTACCTCGTCATCGCGGGCACGTACACGGCCTTCGCGGTCACGCTCCTCGAGCCGCCTCAGGCCAGACAGCTTCTGCTGATCATGTGGCCGGCCGCGCTACTGGGGGTCGTCTTCAACGTCGCCTGGGTATCGGCTCCACGCTGGGTCACCACGCCGCTGTACATCCTGTTGGGCTGGGTGGCGATCTTCTACATCGAGCCCTTCTACCGCTCGGGCGGAGCACTGGTCGTGGCGCTCATCGCGGCCGGCGGAGTGCTCTACACCCTCGGCGGCATCACGTACGGCCTCAAACGGCCGAACCCCCACCCCGGCTGGTTCGGGTATCACGAGGTCTTCCACGCCTTCACGGTGCTGGCGTTCGGTGCCCACTTCGTCGCCGCAGCGATCGCGACGGCGCAGGTGATCAGCAGGGCGGCACTGACCGCCTGAGGTCACGCCCCCGAGTTCGCCCCCGCGTCGGGCCTCTCGGCCTCCCGCTGAACGGCGCGGTCAGGCGCCTTCATGGCGGCGGCAGCGGCGGAATCGGGGGCGGAGTCCGCGCGGCTCGGCCGGGAGCGCACGGCACCCGCGGCGACAGCGTCGTCGCGAAGATCCTCCTCGAAGAAGTTGTTCTCGGCGCTGCGGAGGTGCTTGAGCAGGCTCCGCATCAGCAGCCACAACGCCGCGGCGAGGAGGAACAGGGCGAAGAATCCGCCCAGCCCTGCCGAGATGCTCTGGTCGACGGGTCCCATCAGCGCTCCTTGACTTCGTCGTACACCGGGCCGCGTTCACGCGTGGCCGGTGCGGCAGCCGCCTCGTCGGCCGAACCGGGATCGCCGAGGCCGGCGAACAGGTCGTCCTCGCCCTCGGCGATCGGCACGTACGAGACCGCTGCCTCGAAATCCTCCCACGGCCAGACCTCCCGTTCGACCTCACGCGGCACGCCGAACCACCAGCCGTCGGGGTCGATCTGGGTCGCGTGCGCCAGAAGCGCCTGGTCACGAGGGCCGAAGTAGTCGTCGCACCGCACCCGGGTCGTCACCGAC
>CAKUSI010000633.1 GCA_934678955.1 uncultured Austwickia sp.
GTGTAGGGGTGGGCGGGGGTGGCGTAGATGTCGGCGACCGGCGCGGCCTCCATGATCCGCCCGGCGTACATCACGGCGATCCGATCCGCGACGTTCGCGACCACGCCCAGGTCGTGGGTGATGAGGATCAGGCCCATCCCGGTCTCGTCCTGCAGCTCGGTGAGCAGCTCCATCACCTGCGCCTGGACCGTGACGTCGAGGGCGGTCGTGGGCTCGTCGGCGATCAACACCGCGGGGTCGAGCGAGATCGCCATCGCGATCATGATCCGCTGGCGCATCCCGCCGGAGAACTGGTGCGGGTAGTTGCCGGCCCGCTCCCGGGCCGCCGGGATCCGTACCCGCTCCATCAGCCGCACCGCTTCGTCGCCGGCGTCGGCGCGGTTCATGCCACGGTGCACGCGGAACATCTCCGCGATCTGCCAGCCCACCGGGAAGACGGGGTTCAGCGCGGAGAGCGCGTCCTGGAAGATCATCGCGATGTGCTGCCCGCGGATCTCCTGGCGCCGGCGGGGGTCCATGGTCAGCAGCTCGTGCCCGCAGTAGCGGATGCTCCCGCCGGCGACCCGCGCGGGCGGGGAGTCGAGGATGCCCATGATCGCCTGGGCGGTCACGGACTTGCCGGACCCGGACTCCCCGAGGAGCGCGAGGGTCTCCCCGGCGTCGAGACGAAAGCTCACCCCGTTGATCGCCCGCGCGACCCCGTCGCGCATCGCGAACTCCACGACCAGGTCCTCCACGTCCAGGAGGCGGCCGTCGGTCGGCTCGTAGGCGACCGGGCCGCCGGGGTGCTCCCGGGCGCGGCCGGCGGGTCGGGTGGGTCGACGCATGCGCGGGGTGCTCCTACCGGCTCTTGGGGTCGAACGCGTCCTGGGCGGCGTCGCCGAGCATGATGAACGCGAAGACGCACACGGACAGGAAGATGGACGGGAAGAACAGGATGTGCGGGAACGTCCGGACCGCCACCAGCCCGTCGCTGATCGCCACGCCCCAGGAGATCGCGGGCGGCACCAAGCCGATCCCGAGGAACGACAGGGAGGCCTCCGCGACGATGAACACGCCCAGGTTGATCGCCGCCACCACCAGGGCCGGAGCCATCGCGTTGGGGATGACGTGGCGGGTCACGATCCGGTGCGGCGACGCGCCGAGCGCCCGCGCGGCCTGGATGTAGTCGTTCGGCAGCACCTGCAGCACCGAGGAACGCATCAGCCGGGCGATGCTGGGCCACCCGAGCACCGTCAGCACGAGGACCACCTTGCCGATCACGACGAAGTACGGAGTGTTCTGGTCGGAGGGGAACGCGCTCATGAAGAGGATCCCGCCGAGCAGCAGGGGGATCGCGAAGAAGACGTCGGTGACGCGGCTGATCAGGGCGTCCAGCCAGCCACCGCGGTAGGCGGCCAGCACCCCGATCGCCGACCCGATGAGCGTGGTGAGGAGGGTGGTCGTGAGGCCGACCAGGATCGAGGCGCGAGCTCCGTGGATCGTCCGGGAGAAGATGTCATAGCCCTGCATGTCGCGGCC
>CAKUSI010000634.1 GCA_934678955.1 uncultured Austwickia sp.
GTCGCTGGCTTGCCGCGATGAATGATGACCACGTCGTCGCCGCGCTCGACGTACTCGAATCCGTCAGGTCTAGGCATGAGTACGAGACTACGAACGCACGCCGAACCGCCGCGACCGGATATCCGCTCATGCCGCGGGGGTGTCGAACTGGGCGCGGTCCGGATCGCGACGTCGCCAGGGCGATCATGCCTGCGGGCGTGTCGGACGGAGACTGTCAGAGCCTCGGCTCACACTGAGATTGGAGCCGGACAGGGCTCCATCGCTCGGGCTCGCACTCCACCTGGGCGGTTCAGACGAGGGCGTCAGTCTCCCGGAGGCGCGGCTCTCGGGCAGACACGCAGGGGAAGGCGTCGGCGCCGGAGGCAGGAAGGAGGAGTCGCTCATGGCAAAGGGCGGAAAGGGCAAGACCACGAGTTCCAAGGTCGCGTCCAAGGCGTCCAAGGTGCTGAGCGACGGGCGCTACAGCAAGACCTCAAAGTCGGTCGCTGGAAGCGCCCTGGCTCAGGCCAAGGGCAAGTAACGCCTAGACAGTGAACGGCCCGGCCGCATCACGGGCTGTTCACGCGACCACGGCGCCGATTCCGACAACTAGGCCGCGGAGCGATCGATGAGCGCCTGTAGTCCTCGCTCCGGGACCGTGCCGGAGCTTGCATCCGCCCCAATTGGATCGGACGACTCCGGCAAGTCGTTGATTGCCAGGGCCCGGGCCGATCCCGACGACCTCGCCACACGTGTCGGCTGACCGAGGCCGAATGCGCGCACATGCCGCTGCGGGGTGGTTCAGTGGCTCCGGTAGGTGTCGGCTCGGTGGTCGATGGCCATGATGGTGACGACGTCGGAGATCCGGTAGATGATCCGGAAGGCGCCGCGGCGTGCGCTGTAGAGGCCTTCGAGTTCGCGGCGGAGCGCCTTTCCTACCCGACGGGGGATCTCAGCGACCGGTCCGTAGATGAACTCCACGGCCGCGGCGGCTGCCTTCTCCGGCAGCCTGGTGAGGGCGCGCTTGGCGGTCGGGGTCCACGCAACCGGGAGAGGCGCTTCGCTCATGTGCTGAGCGTGCGCAGGATCTCGTCCTTGGTGACCACCTCTGCCTCGCCGGCGGCGATCTCGGTCAGGCTCGCTCGGATCTGCCGCATCAACTGGGGACGGCCGGCGATGTCAAGGGTCTCCTCCAGCGAGGCGAGGTCGTCGACGCTAACCACGACCGCTGCGGGGCGGCCGTGCTTGGTGATCACGACCCGGTCGTGCTCGCGTTCCACCTGGTCCACGACCTCGGACAGGTGGTTCTTGACGTCCCTCAGCGCCATCGTCCCCTCAACAGTCATGGCTACAAGTGTAGCCAGAACTCTGCCGCGCCACGAGCCAGAACCGGTCGGTGGTAGACGTACGGCAGGCGGCGTGGGTGTGTCGAGGTGTCCCCGGATGTACAGTGCGCGGTCCGCCCGAGTTCCGCAGTTGGTGGGCATTCGGGCGGGTCTGAGCGAGCATCGATGCTTGTCAACGCGATTCGGTGGTTC
>CAKUSI010000635.1 GCA_934678955.1 uncultured Austwickia sp.
GTAGTCCACGGACGATCTTCTTCAGCGACCACCCGCTACGGGCTTGCAAGGTCGCGGGCGACGGCGAGCGCGGTGACCACGATGGTGAGGTGGGCCTCGATCGCTTCACGGGTGCGGTGAAAGATCGGCCGGGCCGCGAGATCGGTCTTGGACATCCGAAACGACTGCTCGACCCGCCACAACTCGTGATAGCTGGCGATGACCTCCTCAGCGCCCATCACGTCCGCGGTGATGTTGGTGATGTAGCCCTTCAACCCGACCAGGTCCTCCGCACGCTGCAGGAGGTCTTCGTCCAGGCTGGCCTGCTGGCCGGTGGTCTTGACGAACCGGACCTTCTTGGCCGGCTTGGCCCCGTCCACCACGGCCTGAGCCCGCTCGCGTTGCGCAGCGAGGGTGTGGCGGTCGCGGACCGCGCGCTTGTGAGAGTACTGCCAGACCGCCCGCCACGCCGTTGGATATGTCTTCGGGTTCCAGACCGGCTCGGCCCGGGTCGTCAGCCGCTCCGGATCCACCTTGGCGGCGGTGGTGGTGATGGTGTCGATGATCTGGCCGTCGGTGAACGCATTGCCGTGCCAGTGAAAATACTTGGCCAGGTCCAGCGGAGCCTTGGTCACCCGCGACCCCACGATGAACCGTAGGTTGGCCTCGTCGATCGCGGTCAGGTTCGACGCGGACAGCATCCCGGCATCAGCGACCACGACCAGGTCAGCCACGTCATGGCGCTCCTGGAAGGCCTCCAGCACCGGAATGATCGTCTGCGTCTCTGCCTTGTTGCCCTCGAAACAGGCGATCTCCAACGGAAACCCGGTCCGGTCGACCAGCAACCCGACCACGATCTGCGGGTCCACCCGGCGCTCTTTGGAATAGCCGACCTTGCGCAGGGTGTCTTCGGTGTCGGTCTCGAAATACAACGTCGTCACGTCGTACAACAACAGCGACACATCCCCACCGTGGCGGGCCCACACATGGGTGAAACAGGCCTGGGCGATCTGCTCGCGATACTCGCGCGCGGCGCACCGTTTCAAGGTCTTGGTGAAGGTGGTATTGCGGTGCGCCGCGGTGAGCCCGAGTTCGCTCAGCACACGGATGCTGTCCAACTTGGAGGTCGGCTCGACCAGTCTCGCGAGCACGAGCTGGAAGAACGCCTCGTCAGCGATCACAGCGAACCCCAGCCGGTCCCACGAGCCCCGGATCACCTCGATCAGCAGCCGGGAGACCTTGCCCTGGACCACCGCGGCACCGGCCTGGGCACCGGACGTGGTGGGCAGGTCCAGCGTCGGCTGGTTGATATGGAGCTTGTCCTGGCCGATCCGCATCAACGCCGCCAGCTCCGCGTCGGTATGCGCCGAGCCCAGATGCTCCAGAATCCGGCGCTGGCCCCGGCGTTTTTCCACGATCTGCACCGCTGTCGCCCCCGACGCCGTCTTCACCTTCCGCAGAAACGGGCTCACCCACCCGATCCTACCCCGGCCGTTAGCCTCGGGATTTCATCTGGCGGTGTCCTGAGG
>CAKUSI010000636.1 GCA_934678955.1 uncultured Austwickia sp.
GGCGCCGCACCCGTCGCCGGGGGCGCGCCCGCCGGCCGTTGCTGCGGCGCGGGCTGTTCCGCCGGCCGTTCGGGTGCCGGCGCCTCGTCTACGGGGCGCTGACGCGGAGGCTCGGGTTCGGTAGCAGCCGGACGCCGGCGTGACGACTCCGGCTCGGCCGCGGGAGCCGTCGGCTCTGGCGGCGCGGCGGCCTCGGCGGCCCGCGCGACGGGCCGCTGACGCGGGACCGCTGGGGCATCGGCGTCCTGCCAGTCCGGGATGGAGGGGGTCTCCCCCGAGCCGATCATGCCGACCCTGCGCTCCAGCCGATCCATCCGCGCGTGCAGGCCCCGCTCGTCGAGGTCTGCGCCGGGCAGCAGCACCCGCGCGCACATCAGCTCGAGGTGCAGCCTGGGCGCGGTGGTGCCGCGCATCTCGGTGAGCCCGACGGCGATCACCTCCGCGGCGCGCGTCAGCTCGCCCGCGCCGAGGCCCGCGACCTGGGTCTGGAGCCGCTGCGCCTGGTCGGCGGCGACGTCGAGGATGCCGTTGGTGGCCGCGTCGGGAACGGCCGCGAGGATGATCAGGTCGCGGAGTCGGCGCAGCAGGTCCTCGGCGAACCGCCGGGGGTCCTGGCCGACCTCGATGACCTTGTCGACGGTGCGGAACACCCCCGCCGCGTCGCCGGCGGCGAACGCGTCGACGATCTCGTCCAGCAGCGCGTCAGGCGTGTAGCCCAGCAGCGCCGCCGCCTGGCCGTAGCTCACGCCGTCGTCCCCCGCCCCGCCGAGGAGTTGGTCGAGGACCGACAGCGAGTCGCGGACCGAGCCGCCGCCCGCGCGCACCACCAGAGGGATGGCGGCGTGGTCGATACGGACACCCTCGGTGTCGCAGATGTCGCCGAGGTAGTCGCCCAGGACCTTCGGCGGAACGAGCCGGAAGGGGTAATGGTGGGTGCGCGAGCGGATGGTCCCGATGACCTTCTCCGGCTCCGTCGTCGCGAAGATGAACTTGGTGTGCGGGGGCGGCTCCTCCACGAGCTTCAGCAGCGCGTTGAAGCCCTGCGTCGTCACCATGTGCGCCTCGTCGATGATGTAGATCTTGTAGCGGCTGGCCACCGGCGCGAAGTAGGCGCGCTCGCGCAGGTCGCGGGCGTCGTCGACGCCGCCGTGCGAGGCCGCGTCGATCTCGATGACGTCGATGGAACCGGGACCGCCGCGCGCGAGGTCGAGGCACGACTGGCACCGCCCGCACGGGGTCGCCGTCGGCCCCTGCTCGCAGTTGAGGCAGCGCGCGAGGATGCGCGCCGAGGTGGTCTTGCCGCAGCCGCGCGGGCCGGAGAACAGGTAGGCGTGGTTGACGCGGTTGTTGGTCAGCGCGCGCTGCAGGGGAACCGTGACGTGGTCCTGGCCGATGATCTCGCCGAACGTGTCGGGCCGGTAGCGGCGGTACAGGGCGAGCGGTGCCGCGGGGGCCTCGACGCGGGCGGGCCGGGCCGACGGCGCGGGCGCGGCCTGGGGCGC